>JAUNEE010000029.1:9300-17875 GCA_030525705.1 Moraxella sp. | reverse complement strand
TTTGTATGGGTGATGTTCTAATGAGAAATAATTCTGGTATTAAAAGTGCGACAGGCTTGACAGGTTCTGGTGCACGTGACTGGGTCATGCAACGCATTAGTGCGGTCATCTTGGCGGTGTACAGCGTTGTTTTGGTTGGCTTTTTCTTATTTAACCAAGTAGATTATGTGGCTTGGCAGGGCTTTATGATGAGCCTGCCGATGAAGCTGTTTAGCTTGCTTGCATTGTTGTCTTTGGTGGCACACACATGGGTTGGTATGTGGACGGTTTTGACCGACTACGTCAAATCTTCAGGACTGCGTCTATTTTTGCAATCATTGATTATCATCGCAAGCTTGGTCTATCTGTTCTGGGGCGTGATGATTTTTTGGGGATAATCCAAACCCGCTTATAGATAACCATTTTGGCGGATAACAGCCATACAGACAAAAAAGGAAACCCACATGGCAACCCATGAAAATATTAGCAACATCAAAACCCTAAACTTTGATGCCGTGATTGTTGGCGGTGGCGGTTCAGGTATGCGTGCCTCGCTACAGCTGGTTGAAGGCGGTATGAAAGTCGCTGTTTTGACCAAAGTTTTCCCTACCCGTTCACACACAGTCGCCGCCCAAGGCGGTATCGGTGCCTCTTTGGGCAATATGTCCGAAGACAACTGGCACTTTCACTTTTATGACACCGTCAAAGGCTCAGACTGGCTTGGCGACCAAGACGCCATCGAATACATGTGCCGTGAAGCCCCAAAAGTGGTCTATGAATTAGAACACATGGGCATGCCCTTTGACCGTAACGCAGACGGCACGATTTATCAACGTCCGTTCGGCGGTCACAGCTCTAACTATGGCGAAAAGCCTGTGCCACGTGCCTGTGCAGCCGCTGACCGTACAGGTCATGCCCTTTTGCACACCCTTTACCAAAAGAACTTAGAAAAAGGCACGCAGTTTTTCATCGAGTGGATTGCTCTTGATTTGATTAAAGATGCCGAGGGCAACATCAATGGCGTCATCGCCCTTGAACAAGAAACAGGCATTGTCTCTGTCTTCCAAGCTCCAACTACCGTACTTGCCACAGGCGGTGCAGGTCGTATCTTTAAAGCCTCTACCAACGCCTACATCAACACGGGTGACGGTCTGGGCATGGCAGTGCGTGCAGGCATCCCCCTACAAGACATGGAATTTTGGCAATTCCACCCCACAGGCGTGGCGGGTGCAGGCGTACTTCTGACAGAAGGCTGCCGTGGTGAAGGTGCGATTTTGCGTAACAAAAACGGCGAAGCTTTCATGGAACGCTACGCCCCGAAACTAAAAGACCTTGCCCCACGTGACTTCGTTTCTCGTTCTATGGACCAAGAAATCAAAGAGGGTCGTGGCTGTGGTCCAAATGGCGACTACATCGAAATGGATATGACCCACTTGGGTACAGAAACTTTGATGAAGCGTTTGCCATCGGTCTTTGAGATTAGTAAAAACTTCGGTAACGTTGACATCACGAAAGAGCGTGTACCTGTCGTACCTACCATTCACTACATGATGGGCGGTATCCCAACCAACATTCATGGTCAAGTCACCGTACCAAACCTAGACGGTCATGTCGATGAGCAAGGTCTGTACACTGAAGGTCGTGTGGTAAAAGGTCTGTACGCCATCGGTGAATGTGCCTGCGTTTCTGTACACGGTGCGAACCGCCTAGGCACGAACTCGCTGCTTGACCTTGTGGTCTTCGGGCGGGCAGCAGGTAAACACATCATTGATGAATTCCACAGCAATGACCATACCTACAAGCCGCTTAGCCCACGTGTGCTTGACTTTACCTTGGCACGCCTAAACAAGCTACAAAACTCCACCCAAGGTTACAACGCACAAGAAGTCGGCGACGAAATCCGTCAAATCATGCAAGACCATGCAGGCGTATTCCGTACCCAGGCCTTGATGGACGAAGGTGTGCAGCGTATTTTGGCACTTGAGCCAAAAATCAATCAAATCCACCTAGCGGACAAATCTGCCGTATTTAACACCGCACGCATTGAAGCCCTAGAAGTGGCGAACCTGTATGAAGTTGCCAAAGCAACCATGATTTCAGCCGCCCTGCGTCATGAGTGCCGTGGTGCGCACATGGTGGTCGACTACGAACACCCAGCCGACTACGAATACGCCCCTCTAGGACGTAATGACCACGAGTGGATGAAGCATACGCTTTGGTATTCAGAGGGCAACCGTGTGGTTTATAAGCCAGTGCGTCGCATTCCTTTGACCGTGGATTACTGCGAGCCACAAGTTCGTACATTCTAAGATGATTTGGCAACTGCCAACTTTATGACTTTTCGGAGATGATTATGAGTAGAGGTACTCGCACGATAGAAATCTATCGCTACGACCCAGACAAGGACAAAGCCCCGTACATGCAAACGTACACCATCGAGCTTTTGGACTCTGACCGCATGCTCTTGGACGTACTTTTGCGTCTAAAACGCCAAGATGAAACCCTAACATTCCGCCGCAGCTGCCGTGAGGGCATCTGTGGTTCTGACGGGGTGAACATCAATGGCAAAAACGGACTGGCGTGTCTGATTAACCTAAATACCCTACCAAACAAAATCGTGGTACGCCCGCTACCTGGCTTGCCTGTGATTAAAGACTTGGTGGTGGATATGAACCAGTTTTATGAGCAATACGAAAAGGTACACCCTTACCTCATCAATGCTCAGCCAGCCCCACCGACAGAACGTCTGCAGTCCCCTGAAGAGCGTGAAAAACTGAACGGTCTTTATGAGTGCATCTTGTGTGCGTGCTGCTCGACCTCTTGCCCGTCATTCTGGTGGAACCCTGACAAGTTCCTTGGTCCATCGGCACTGTTGAACGCTTACCGCTTCATCGCGGACAGCCGTGACAAAGACACACAAGCACGTCTGGCACGCCTAGATGATCCGTTTAGTCTGTTCCGTTGCCGTGGCATTATGAACTGTGTGTCGGTTTGCCCAAAAGGTCTAAACCCCACCCGTGCCATCGGTCACATCAGAAGTATGCTCCTTGACCAAGCAGGTTAATTGGCAGACGGATTGATGCTATAAAAATCAAATGGGCAATGGTAAAATACGCCATTGCCCATTTTTATGCACCCTTATGAAAAACCGCCTAAGCTCCCTACCCAAGCCCATCGCCTACCCTTTATGGGCAGTGTTAGGTTTCATGGGTTTTATGCTTGCTTATGCACTTTTAATGATGGCTGCCGCTTTTTTGCCCAGTCAGCTTAGCCAACCTACGACAAACAATGAACCCACGCTGGACATTTACCTCATCTCAAATGGCATACATACCGACTTCGTACTGCCCACAACCACCCCCATGCACGACTGGACGCAGACCTTTCTCCCCACCCACACCAAAAATGGACAAAAAGACGCATGGACACCAATCGGCTGGGGCGACAGAGAATTTTATCTAAATACACCCACTTGGGCGGATTTGACCCTAAAAACAGCAGTAAACGCCCTATCGGGACTGAGCCACTCCGCCATTCATACCAGCTATGAGTCGGACTTGACGGTGAAATCTTGCCAAAAATGCCGAAAAATCACCCTCACCTACGCCCAGTACCAGCGGTTAATCGCTTATATTTTACACAGCCTACCAAACCAGCACCAGCCGATCGCACACGCCCACTACGCAGACAATGACGCTTTTTATCCTGCGATGGGCAGTTATAACCTGTTCTTTACCTGCAATTCTTGGGTTAATGAAGGTCTAAAAAAAGCCGACATAAAAACCGCCTTATGGACGGTGACAGACCACGGATTATTACAATCAAGATAAACTCACTGCCTAAGCGTGGCATATAAAGACACCGCTTCAGAAAACTTTGCCACATCTGCCTTGGGTAAAAGCACCGTCAAATGCACCTGCGTGTCATACTCGGACGACAGCACCGCCCCGCCCATTTTTTCTAAAACGTGCCGAAGTTGTGCCTCAAAAGAAAACTCCGCTGACACTAAAAATTCACGCTTTTCCACAAAAGCCGACAGCACCATCACATCCACAACCGCCTGCGTCGCCCCTGCATAGGCTCGCACCAGTCCGCCCGCCCCAAGCTTAATTCCCCCAAAATACCGCACCACGAATACCGCAACATTACCGATGGCTTTATGCTGCAGCACATTTAAAATAGGACGCCCTGCCGTACCGCTCGGCTCACCATCATCATCGAAGCCCGCGTGCGTGGTGTTGTGCGGGTCGCCAATGATATAACCATAACAAATGTGCCGTGCGTCAGGATAGCGGTTTTTTAATTGTTCCACATGAAACATCAACGCTTCACGACCATCAATGGGGTAAGCGAATGCCAAAAACTGGCTTTTTTTCACTTCAAGCTCTGCAAAGGCAGGCGCTGTCAAGGTGTGATAACTCATAACACTCAAAAAAAGATAAGAAGAACAAACGGACAAATCACGCCAAATTATGATACACTAAGTGCATAAAGGCTTGCCTTTTTTATATTTTAGGAAATTTTATGCGATTAGACAAATTTATCAGCAAAGCCACAGAACTTTCTCGTAAAGACGCCAAGCGTATCCTGCACGCAGGGGAAATTAGCGTGAATGGCGAAGTCATCAAAGATGGCAGTTTTCATATCAATGAAGCTGAAGACGAGGTGGACTGGGCAGGCGAAAGCCTATCGGTCGCCACGGGCAACCGCTACATCTTACTGCATAAGCCTGAGGGTTTCGAATGCACCCTAAAACCCAAAGAATACCCGATGGTAACAGAACTCATCGCCGTGCCTGAAGTGGCAAGCTTACGCATGGCAGGGCGACTGGACGTGGACACCACAGGGGCGCTGCTACTCTCTGATGATGGTGCATGGCTGCACCGTGTCACCAGCCCAAAACGCCACCAGCCGAAAGTCTATGAACTAACGCTTGCCGACCCGATGGACGAAAATGCCCAAGCCGTCGCCATCAAGGAAGTGGCACGTGGGATTTTACTAGACGGTGACCAAGAAAAAACCCGCCCTGCCACGCTCAGCTTTAGCGACCCCACCCACGCCACGCTCACCCTCACCGAGGGCAAATACCATCAAGTCAAACGCATGATGGGCTACTTTGGGAATAAAGTCATCGCCCTGCACCGTGCCAGTATCGGCACGATTACGCTTGACGGACTAGAAAAAGGCGAAAGCCGCTTTTTAAGTGAAGAAGAAATTGCCCAGTTTTAGATGAACTTTTTTTGATTTTGCTTTATAATGACGCAGTATTTTAGACCGCTATACACACATTTTTCCAAGCACAAGGGGCAGGTATGCACTTACAATTAAGCCATGAATTGCTATTAAAAGCTGTTGATTTAGTCGCGAAAGTGGCGGACAAGCACCACCGCTTTGTGATTTTGGGCAACATCAAATTTGACCTAACGCCAGAGACACTCACCTTGACCGCTTCTGACTTGGAAGTCGAGCTGACCACACGCACACGTCTGCCCGAGGGGGCGTGCATGGAGGCAGGCAGCATTACCTTGCCTGCGGGCAAATTCCACGAAATCTGCAAATCCTTGCCTAATGGCGTGGTGGAGATTCTCACCCTAGATGACGCCCGCTGCCAAATCAAATGCGGCAAGTCAAAATTCACGCTTGCCACCTTGCCCGCCTCTGACTACCCCAGCATTGGCACGCCTGCCGAGCAGACTTATGTCGGTATCGCCCGTGGCGAGCTACATGACATGATTAGCCACACCCGCTTTTGTATGGCGACCCAAGACGTCCGCCATTATCTGACGGGTATGCTGTTTCATGTAGAAAAAAACCTACTCACCTGCGTGGCGACAGACGGGCATCGACTTGCGGTCAGTAAACGTGCCTTAAGCGAAGATTACACCGAAAATCAACTCATCGTCCCTGGCAAAGCAGTCATTGAGCTTGAGCGTCTGTTCGGTGAACTTGGTAAAACCTTGGGCAAAGACGAGATCGTCACCCTAGGCGTGGACAACGAGTTTTTACAAGTCGAGCTAAACTTCGGCAAGCCTGACGACAACGGACGCGCCACCGATGAACTGGTGGTCTCACTCACCGCACGCCTCATCGAGGGCAAATTCCCCGACTACCGCCGTGTCCTGCCCACAGGCTCTGACCGCACCGCTTTATTTAAAAAAGACGCCATCATGGACGTGTTACGCCGTGTCTCTATTTTGTCAAATGAACGCTCCCGTGGCGTGATTTTCGACTTCGGCGCTGAAAATGTCACCATTCGCTCCAACAACAGCGATGGCGGCGAAGCAGTAGAAAGCCTTGCCATTAACTACGAGGGCGAGCCCATCGAGCTGTCTTTGAATGAAGCCTATCTAAAGGCGGTCTTCGGGGTGCTGTCAGGTGATGTCCGCCTACAGATGAGCCACCCGAACAGCCCAACACTCATCACCCAAATCGGCGATGAACTACGCCAGTATGTCGTTATGCCTATGCGGATTTAAGCGTGCGTCTGGGCGGTGCTTGACGGTGTTTCACAGTGATTGACACCCTAAAAATCAAAGACCTAAGAAACCTTGGCGACATTAGTTTGTCGCTTGGGGCGGTGAATGTGTTTATCGGTAAAAATGGCAGCGGAAAAACCTCGCTGTTAGAGTCGGTGTTTTTATTGTCTCGGGGGAAGTCGTTTCGGCATTTTGAGGCAAAACGCTACATCAGTCACACCAAAGACACCTGCACCATCTGGGCAGCGGTGGGTGATGACAGCTTCGCCATCGCCAAGCACAAAGACCCGAATACCAAAACCGACCTCCGCCACAACCAAAGCCCCCTTTCTGGTCAAGCCACTCTCACAAAACGCCTACCCACACTCATCATCGACCCCTCAGGCATGGACATTTTAGAAGACGGCTCAGCCAGTCGGCGTCAGCTTTTAGACTGGCTGTGCTTTCATACCGAGGACGGCTTTCATACCGCTTGGCTAAATTATCAGCGTCTTTTAAAACAAAGAAACGCTCTGTTAAAAACCGCCCAAGCCGCCCCAGAACACAGCGAAAAACGCACCGCCCTCATCGCCCAAATCCACGCATGGGACAGCGGACTGTCTGAGTACGCCCACCAGCTGCACGCCATGCGTCAAACGGCATTTTTAAGATGGCAGGCGACATTCGCCACGCTCATTGATACGCTTTTACCTGCTTACCAAGGACAAATCAACCTCGGGCTTTTGGCGGGATTTGACACAGATACGCCCCTAAAGACGCATTTGGCACAGCGGCTCGCCCAAGACATTGAGCTCGGTTACACCCGTGTGGGTGTCCATCGGGCGGATTTGACCATCAGTCTAAAAAGTCCACTAGATAACGGCAAAACCCACAAAGAGCAAGCCGTCAACGTCCTATCTCGGGGTGAAAAAAAGCTACTCATCACCGCCCTAAAACTCTCAAGTCTCATGGAAGTCTGCACGCAGACCACAGACAGCACGCCTTTGGTGCTTATCGATGACATTGACAGCGAGCTGGACGAAAACGCCACCATGCTGTTACTTAAGACACTCTTGGGCTTGCCGTGCCAGCTGTTTATTAGTAGTTTAAATGAATCCTTGGTTCATCATTTAAAAAACCACACAAAAAAAGACCTGCGGGTTTTTTCACTGGCACAAGGCAAAGCCACACCGCTTTAACCCTTTGTCCGCACCACATCTTCCCCTAAGCACGGTACGCACCGCCCACCGACCGCACCAGCACGGATACGGACAAACCAAGACCATTTGGAAAACAGAACACGCCCCGCTCATCGACCATTCTCCAGTAAGAAACATACCGCCCTGCCACACTCGGTGCGGTATATTTCACGCTCAGCGTAAACGTCTCCCCTGGCATGACGGTGGGAACAGCGATGACGCTCTCATGCGGCAAAAACTGATAATCCGCCACAGGACGCCCATCAGGATACACCCCCTCCATCAAGCTGGTCTGCTGATACGGTGCATCTAAATTCATATAATAACGCCCCTCCCACACCGTATCACCAATGTTCTGAACCGTCCATGACTTCGTGAACACACTGCCAATCCCCACCAGCGTCCCATCGGGAATGGTTTCATCGATAAATCCACAAATGTCCGTATCTTTCTGCTCAAGCGAGGTCTTTTTTTCTCGTCCCAACGGGGCAATGCTGTCAATCTCACGCCACTTTAGCCGAAACAGATAATAATGATGCACGCCCAGACAGTTGGCGATTTTTAACAAATCGGGAATGCGTGGGTTAGAATGCGGCTCAAAAAGCTTATACAACGCCCCACGATTTAACCCTGTCATGGCGGACAGCTTGCTTAGGCTGATTTGCTTTTGGTTGCATAAGCGGCGGATATAACTTTCAAGCGTATCCAAATCCCTTAAGGGGTGATGATGGTCTTTATCGGCGGGGTGTAATTTTTCAGGCATGAGCAAGCTCTCTTTGAAGAAATCCGCTTTTTTAATGACAAAAAACATCAAAAAAGCGTTAAACGTTCATTATAACAAGCTCCCACAGAAAGAAAAATAACATCAAATAAAGTTGTCTCAAAATAGAACAACTGTCACCCTTTGCCTATGCTAGGATATCAGGGCATTTATCTAAAAAG
>JAUNEE010000029.1:0-9200 GCA_030525705.1 Moraxella sp. | reverse complement strand
AGAACAACTGTCACCCTTTGCCTATGCTAGGATATCAGGGCATTTATCTAAAAAGGAGCTTTTTATGAACCGTAGTTATCGTGTAATTTTTAACCACACCACAGGCGTATATCAATGTGTGAGTGAATATGCCAAAGCAAAAGGAAAAAGCAAATCTGTCAAAGCAGCAGTGATGGCAATCGCTCTAGTGAGTGGCGTGGCAGGGGCGACAGATTATACAGCTGATGATTCAGTTATGAGTATTATGAATGAAAGTCATACCGTATCCAACGGAGCGACGCTAACCATTCTTCGTCGTATTGCTTATGTTGAAGATAATAGCACCGTCAACCTTTCAGAAAATGCCACACTGACAGCGTGTTGTGATTTTCAAATGGATAAAAATGCCACGATTAACTTAGACAATGCTCATTTGAATGTCAATACTAAAGGTGAGGGTGATTCGGCACAGATTGCCATAGATGGCATGGCAAAAATTACAGCAACCAATCAATCCACCATCAAGACAACAGGGGCGTTTTTGGCGACCAATGCCAATTCAAAAGCGGTTGTTACCCTTGATAACAGTACCTTTGATAGCAAGCAAACTTCTGCAGGGTATCAAGGCATTTCGGTTGGTCTTAATGGTACAGGTGAATTAACGCTACGTAATAACGCCAAAGTCATAAGCGACACCTTAACCATAAACGGTAATAATAGCTTTGTTGATACAGATAATTCGTCTATTGATGTTGGTGGCGTTATTCGTATTGGTGGCAAGGGTCAAGGCTCACTAACTGCCAAAAATAGCACCATCACCGCTAATAGTGCTGGTTACAGAGTAAAGTACACCGCAATTGCGGTTGAGGAAAACTCAACGGGCGTATTAACCGCTGACAATACAACCTTATCTAATGGTGGTGCTGGTCTAACCATCGGTGGCAAGGGCAATGGCACAGCCACTTTAACGAATAAAAGTGACTTTAAAGACATTGCCGAAGTGCATATCGCTGATAATGCTGGTTCGCAAGGTATTCTTAGTTTAGACGATAGCTCTCTAACCACCAAAAACTATATTGCTGTAGGCGTGTCAGGCAAGGGCGAGTTGAATGCCAACAAATCTACCATAAAAACCGACAACAGTATCAGAATTGCCTATGACGACAGTGCAGATGGCAGTCAGCTTACTGCAACTGATTCTACCTTGCAGGTAGGTCGCCACCTATTGGTTGGTGAAGGTGGTGATGGCATATTAACCACAAACAATAGCAAACTCATCGGTGCAGGTAGTAGTGCTCTTGCTGTTGGTGTAACCAGTACGGGGAATGGCACACTCATTGCAGATAATACCAGCACCACAGGCATTAACGAATTGGTAATTGGCTTGAATGGTAAAGGCGTAGCCACCTTATCCAACAACAGTTTGTTTGATGGTGTTACCAAAGTGCGTGTGGGTGCCAATGCCAACAGCACAGGTGCATTAACCATACAAGATGGCAGTAACCTTAATGCAGAACAGGTTGTTATTGGCAGTGAAGGCAAAGGCATAGTTACCGTTGATAACGCCACGCTCACCACAAAAAGCGTTGTGTTGGGCGAAAAAGACACAGGTGCTGGCACATTAACCTTGCAAAATAATGCCGTGCTTAGCACAGAGAGCATCACAAATCCAAACGCCAATAGCACAGCCAAAGTTACCATTGATAATGCCAAAATCCACTTAATAAATACGTCGGCAGTAGCAGAAGACACTTATTTGGCGGTTTTAACAATAACGACAGCATTGTCATAACGAATAATGCACGTTTTGTTAGTAACGACAGTCACACCACAGGTGAAAATGCCGTTATTTCAGGCACAGGCAATTTTATTAAGGAGGGTACTGGTACCCTTGCCATGAATGCTTCAAGTAAGGCATGGACAGGCGAAACCCATATTGATAAAGGTGTACTACAGCTAAATGGCGACTATACCATGCGTGATGGGGAGGTCTTAGCGGTGGCGGTCAATGATGGGGCAAATGACTATGGTAAGCTGATTGTCAAAGGCACTGCTGACATCAAAGACGGCACACTAAGAGTCAAAGCAAGTGATATCGTCAAAGACCTTACCACAGGTAACACACCAAAAGGCGAATGGAAAGATGTGATAACTGCTGATACGCTTAATACTCAATTTAAAGCTGTCAATGTCGTGGACAAGGCAGGGGCAATGATTGCTAATAATACCATTGAGGCGGATTATACTGAGGCGAACAAGGTGCATTTGCGTGTCACCGCACCACCTATCACTCCGCCAACGCCAACGCCAACGCCAAGCATTGTCGGGACTTTCACGGACGCTGTCAATAGCCAAAATAACACCGCTTCCCTAAATTTGGCACAAGTATTAGATGTCGAGGTCGCACAGCCGACGGTGGATAATGCCAATCTTGTCACGGCGTTGACGCTTGGCGTGCATGGGCTAACCACCGCTGAACAATCCCAAGGAATAAGCGAGCTTCTGCCGCTCTTTATGGGGGCGACACTCCGCATGGCGAACGACCATCACAGCGAGGTCGCACGTCTTAGCCATGAACGCTTTGCACATCACGCACCGCATGGCGGACTGTGGGCGAATGTCCTTGGCTCAAAAGACAGCCACGCTCATGAAAACAGCGTGGCAGGCTATGAGACAGACCGTGACGGGGTGGTTGTCGGAGCAGATGGGCGCTTTGGGCATACCACGCTTGGGGTTGCTGTAGCCTATCAAAACTTACAGGCGAACACCACCGACACCGTCCAGCATACGCTTGACAGCACCCAAGTCACAGGGCTAATTTATGCCAATCACGCACTCACGGACAGCACCACCCTAACTGCTCATATTAGCCTAGGGCAAGCCGACATCACGGGCGAAAGACACCTTCGCACGCTGACGGATACCATCGCCAAGTCTGATTATCAAGCAAGCACCCACGGGGCGAGCCTTGGCGTTCATCACAGAATTGGCACAGAAAATCGGCACATTAGCCCCTTTGTGCGGCTTGATTATCACCGCATCACAGCGGACGCTTATACAGAAACAGGGGCGGGCGTATATAATCTTTCCGTAGCAGAACAACGCCAAGACAGCCTAAAAGGCACGCTTGGCGTACAGGCAAAAACCCCGCTTGGTGACACGCTGAGCCTAACGGCAAATGCAGCGCTTGCCCTAGAAAATGGCGACAGACACGACCAAGTCACCGCCCAATTCGCCAGCACAAACGGCACGACATTCATCACCCGAGGTCACCGCACAGCGACTGCAACAGGTGCGGCAGGTGTGGGACTGACCTACAGTCCAAGCGAGCAAACCTCGCTATCTTTGGGCTATCAAGGGCAATGGCGTGACAACTACCAAAACCAAGGCGTCGCCCTAAAACTGTCAAGAAACTTTTAAGTGATGATTTTTTTAACAAAAAAGCACCGTCTCCATGGCGGTGCTTTTTTTAAACTTTTGCAAATTGAACTGTTTTCCTTATTTTTTAGGTTTGGCAGACAGCCTATTACCAAAAAAAATTGTTCTGGGCATGGCTCTGGTATAGGCTTAATTGAGTAAAATGCAACCCAACCAAAACAAAACCCGACAAATTTAAGGCTTGGTCTTTAAACATCGGACCTTGCTATCGTTTAACTTACGCTTACCGATTGTGGTGATTTTGGATTATGGCAAGTACAGTGACTTAACTTTAAAAACCACCAAAATCACTCACCTAAAGCTGACCCTTAGGTGAAGCCTTTCCGTTAGGTTTCCCAAGCTTGCCATAAACCTAAAACCCCCAATGTGGTATATTTTGTGTTTAATTTACCATAAAACGCACCAAGACCCCACCCAAGACCCCGCCCAACGTAAATCCATGACTTTCACCCAAAAAAATGTTATAATACCGCCTTATATTTTTAAAACTTTTCAAAGAAAAACCTCTAGGCTAAGGCATTGATTTTTATCAATTTTTTATAGAGACTCTTTAAGGACGATTGCAATGACCGACCAAAATCAAGACTATACCGCCAAAAATGTCCGTGTTTTGCGGGGACTTGAGGCTGTCCGAGTTCGCCCTGGTATGTACATCGGTGATACCGATGATGGCACAGGCTTGCACCACATGGTGTTCGAGGTGGTGGATAACGCCATTGACGAGGCATTGGCGGGGCATTGCGACGAAATCAACGTCATCATTCATGCCGATGAATCCGTCTCCGTCATGGATAACGGGCGTGGCATTCCCGTGGACATTCACCCAGAAGAAGGCGTATCCGCCGCCGAAGTCATCATGACCGTCCTGCACGCAGGCGGTAAGTTCGATGATAATTCCTATAAAGTGTCAGGCGGTCTGCACGGGGTGGGCGTGTCGGTGGTGAACGCCCTCTCCACGAAGCTTGTCCTAAACATCTGGCGTGACGGGTTCGCCCACAGCCAAAGCTACACCGATGGCGTGCCAGACGCCCCTTTGGCACAGCTAGAACCCACCACCCAGACAGGCACGCAGGTGCGGTTTTATCCCAGCCTTGAGATTTTTAAAGGCGTGACGATTTTTGAGTACGACATTCTCGCCAAACGCCTACGAGAGCTGTCCTTTTTAAACTCAGGCGTGCGTATCGTTTTGACCGATGAACGCACCGCCACCAGCGAGATTTTCGAGCATAAAGGCGGTCTGGCGGAATTCGTCAGCTACATCAATGACGGCAAGCAAACCCTAAACGACATCTTCCACTTCACTGCAGACGGCTCGGACGGCATCGGTGTGGAAGTCGCCTTGCAATGGTCGGACAGCTACAACGAAAAAGTGCTGTGCTTCACCAACAATATCCCCCAAAGGGACGGTGGCACGCACCTGTCAGGCTTTCGCTCGGCACTCACCCGCTGCCTAAACAGCTACATGGAAAAAGAGGGCATCGGCAAAAAAGAAAAAGTCCAAGTCACCGGCGATGACGCACGTGAGGGGCTTGTGGCGATTATCTCTGTCAAAGTCCCCGACCCGAAGTTTAGCTCTCAGACCAAAGACAAGCTGGTCTCAAGCGAAGTCAAATCCGCTGTAGAAACCACCATGCATGAACGGCTGTCGGATTATCTTTTGGAAAATCCTGCTGCCGCAAAAGCCATCGCCGGGAAAATCATTGACGCTGCCCGTGCGCGTGACGCTGCCCGCCGTGCGCGTGAAATGACCCGCAGAAAGACCGCTCTTGACATCGCAGGGCTGCCAGGGAAACTGGCCGACTGCCAAGAAAAAGACCCCGCCCTCTCAGAGCTGTATCTGGTGGAGGGTGACTCGGCAGGCGGCTCTGCCAAGCAAGGTCGCAACCGTAAAATGCAAGCCATCTTGCCCCTAAAAGGAAAAATCCTAAATGTAGAACGTGCCAGATTTGACAAAATGCTGTCTTCGGCTGAGGTCGGCACGCTCATCACCGCTTTAGGCACAGGCATTGGCAAAGACGAGTACAATCCCGACAAACTCCGCTACCACAAAATCATCATCATGACCGATGCGGACGTGGACGGCTCGCACATTCGTACGCTGCTTTTGACCTTTTTCTTCCGCCAAACGCCAGAACTCATCGAGCGTGGGCATATTTACATCGCCCAGCCACCCCTATATAAAGTCAAAAAAGGCAAACAAGAACTCTATCTAAAAGACGATGACGCCCTAAAAGCCTATCTCTTGTCCGCCACCATCGATGATAACCAGCTGTTCTTGAATAAAGACACGCCTGCCATCACAGGCGTCGCCCTTGAACAGCTATTAAATGATTATAGCGGTGCTTCTGCGGTGAAAAACCGCCTTGCCCAAAAATACCCCGAGGCACTCATCAGCACGCTGACGCACTTGCCGAAGCTTGAAACCGCCAGCATTAGCGACCAAGCCACCATGCAAAACTGGGCGGACGCCTTGTCCGATAAGCTTCATGCAGATTTTTCTGCGTTATCGCCCACCGTCCGCCTAAACGCCATCGAGCATAACAGCGGCACGCATTATCTGCCTGTGGTGACCTTGCATTTTCACCAGCTGCCCAAGCAGTACACCCTAGACGCACTGTTCATCGGCTCAGGCGAGTACGCACGGCTCATGAAGCTATCCGCCAGCTGGAATACGCTGTTAACCGCAGAATCCTTTTTAAGACGTGGCGAAAAAGACATCGCTGTGCCGACCTTTGACCTTCTATGGCAACAGATGATGACGGACGCGCGCCGTGGGCTGTCCATTCAGCGTTATAAGGGACTGGGCGAAATGAACGCCGACCAGCTATGGGAAACCACCATGGACCCCGAAAACCGCCGAATGCTAAAAATCACCATCGAGGACGCCATCAAGGCTGACCACCTATTTAACTGCCTGATGGGTGATGAAGTCGAGCCAAGACGGATTTTCATCGAAGAAAACGCCTTAAACGCACAAGTCGATACCTGATTGACGCATAAATGAAATAAGCCGAATGCTGTGTCTGTTCGGCTTTTTTATAAGGAAAAAAAATGCCCGCCCTATACCGCCTAAAAATCTCACTCGCCACGCCACGCCACGCCATCACCACCTTGCACCGTGTGCTAGAAATCTCCGACAATGCTCGATTTGCCGATGTCTATGAAAGACTTGTCACCGCATTTAACCAAAGCCCGACCCCGCTTTATCAATTCTTCATTAGCCGTAGCAAGATTGATGATTTGTCCCTTTTAAAGACGCACAGCACAGACATGGTGGTGTTGCCCGAGCTATTAACCGACATTCAAGCCCTTTATCCCAAAGCAGTGCTGCACCCAGCGGAAGTCACGCTTGCCACGCTGGCACTCGCAGAAAAAACCTACTTTTATGCTTGGCAGCCTGCCTTGGAGAATACTGAAGAACGCCTGTACCGCATTCGTGTCGAAAAAATCCTCCCCCTAAAAACACCGCCCAAAGAAGGACAGTACGCCGCCGCCCTCACCAAAAGCGTGGGCGAATTCCCTCAGACCACGTCAGAAACCACCGCTCCAGAGACGGACATTGAATTTGAGATGGGGCTTGTCGCCGCACTGATGCTCATCGCCACCAGCGACTACACACGTGAGCCTGTGCGCTGGCAAAATTTAGTCGCCGAAGGCATAGCAGACGAACTCGTCAAAAGAAATCTCATCAAGCCATGCGTCAGCCCGACCCATAAAGTCCGCCTCACACCCTTTGGCGAAAGTGAATTGGTACATTTTATGCAACTAACTTCCTTAGGCAATTAAAGATTAATTGGCATGCTCACTGGCAATGAATAGCCCAAGCATGCCACTCACAAAGATGATACAACGTTATTATCATCAAAAAATCATTTTAAAGGTGTTATATGTTAGCAAAAAAATTAACCGCCGAATTTCTTGGCACAATGTGGCTTGTGTTTGGGGGCTGCGGTAGTGCGGTGCTTGCCGCCAATTTTGGGGGCGACGGCAATCCATTAGGGCTTGGCTTTTTGGGGGTATCCCTTGCGTTTGGTTTAACCGTTTTGACGGGTGCTTATGCCTTTGGTCATATCTCTGGCGGGCATTTTAACCCTGCGGTCAGTATCGGTCTATTGGCGGGTAACCGCTTTAATAAAAACGACCTAATCCCCTATATCATCGCTCAAGTCTTGGGTGGGGCGTTTGGGGCATTTATGCTGTATATGATTGCATCTGGTACGGGCAGTTTTGCCATTGACCCAACCTCAGCAGGGGCGTTTGCCACCAACGGTTACGGTGAATTTTCACCAGGTGGCTACAGTATGATGTCGGCATTTATCGCTGAGGTGTTTTTGACCGCAGTGTTCTTAATCATTATTATGGGTTCAACGCACAAAAATGCACCGACAGGTTTTGCTCCAATCGCCATTGGCTTGGGTTTGACCCTTATCCACCTTATCAGCATTCCTGTGACCAACACATCGGTGAACCCTGCTCGTTCAACGGCGGTGGCACTCTTTGTCGGCAGCAATCCATTGTCTCAGCTGTGGCTATTTTGGGTTGCCCCAATCATCGGTGCAGTCATCGGTGGAGGCTTGTATCGCTGGCTTGGCGATGAACGCCCCGACATTGATGGCAAGGCATAACACCATAACAAATAAAAAATACCCCAAAATTAGACAATCTTTGGGGTATTTTTTTAGTAAGACCTCTTTAAATTAATAACGCCAAATCACTAAAAAATCATTAGTATTACCAACAATGATTCTTGGCAACGCAATAGCTATTTTTTAAAAATACTAAAAATAGGTCATATCACCACTATCGCATTTATGATTTTTTAGTACCAGAGCTTAAACCATCAAATATACCATTTGATGGTTTTACAGAGCCACCGCGATAATCTTCGGTAATATATGTTAAATTTGACGTATTGGTTGTCTGCGTTTGACTTACTTGACCATTGTTGGATTGCGGTGGGCGGCTACCTGGTGGGATTGGATTACGCTTTGTCATCGCTATTTACTCACTAGTTTAATAACAAATAATATGATTACTGATGATACCATAGAAAGCAAGAAATATGGCACATTATGAATTACATTTTTTAGCTTGGTTTGTTTATCAGCTCTTGCTTGATTTAAAATACCAATCGCTGTTTGATAACGTTGGATTAAATGGTGCTTATACTCCACATGGTTCATCGAACCAGTATTATGTAGCTCCTGTTCTAAATTTGGTAAGCGTACGGTACTAACATACTCCAAACTTTTTAAGAAGCCTTTAATAACCAAAAAACCATAAATGCCGCAAACCACCGCACAAATAACAAAACACCAAGATAACAAACTTATTCCTGTCAAGGGAGTTGTATCAAATGATAACTTGTCTGTCAATGAGCTTGCAATAATAGAGAAAAAGCCTGCCACAAATATTGACAAAATAACCAAGTATTTATTAGCTTTTTCATCAACTTGCCTTACCATATTAGTATAATCCCAATACTCCTGACTAAGAGCAGTTAAGGTTACATCGTATTTTTTAGACCAATCTTCTAAATCCAAGATTCCATTATCTGTCTCGGTTTCTTCTGTTTGACTCATATTATTACAAAAAATATCCAATTTGCCTGAATATGGGGTTTGCACGGTAACTTTCAATACTTTTGGAAAATTTCCCCAAAAAATGCTAAAATATCCCCAAAATCCGAATCTTAAAAGGCATAGCAATGACCACCAACATTACCCAAGACCGCATTTTAATCTTAGACTTTGGCTCACAATACAGCCAGCTCATCGCTCGCC
>JAUNEE010000028.1 GCA_030525705.1 Moraxella sp. | reverse complement strand
GTGGGCTTAAAATAGCCGTTTGTCTCCCAACGCTCATAAGTGCCTTTTTCAATCTCGGCAGGGTTGTAGGTAGGAGAGAGTTTGTCAAGAATGCTCATAAGATACTCACTTTAAAGATAAAAATTTCTACCATTTTAGCATAAAATAACAAGTCATTGGCGAGATTTTTTCTTTTTATGCCAGAAGTTTCCTAAAAAAATCTTTTTTTATTTATGCCAAATTTTTTAGAGAGTTAATATAAAAACCATATTTTTTGAATGTTGGGTGTTTATTTTTTTGGATTTTTTTATTTAAATTTCAAGGGGTGTATTTAAATTTTTTAACCGTGAGTTTTAATGGGCTGTTCAATGATTTTTTACCGATGACATGGCGTCTGTGTTATAATAAGCTGTTTTTTTATTTTTTTTGGTGGTGATGGCGTGGGTGACTTAAAAGTGGCGACCGATGACGTAATGCAAGAAAGCCTTGTTTTGCCTGAGGCGGGGCATTGTTTCCACTGCGGTGAAGCCTTGCCCAAAGTGCCGTTTTTTACCACCGTTTTGGGCAAAGAGCGGGCAATGTGCTGTCTAGGTTGCCAGCTTGCCAGCCAAAGCATTGTAGAGGCTGGACTGTCGCAATACTACCTTGACCGCCAAAAAATCAGCCGTCTTGCCCAAGTACCAGACGAGCTGCAATTTGAAGTCTATAATCACGATGAAATCAAGTCCAAATTTACTTATAATGAAGATGATTACACCGTTGCCGAGCTGTCGGTGGCAGGACTTCGCTGTGCGGCGTGTACTTGGCTGATTGAAACACGGCTAAACCGCCTTGATGGGGTGGGGCGTTGTCAGGTTAATTTAACCCAAGCAAGAATGCGAGTGCTGTGGGACGATGACAAAATTTCGGTGGGCGAGATTTTAAAGACGGTGGCAAGCATTGGTTATGAGGCACACCCTTATCGTCAAGATACGCACGAAGCAATGATGAAACGCCAAAACAAAAAAATGCTCATTCGCCTTGGCGTGGCGGCAATCGGCACAATGCAGGCGATGATGTTTTCTATTGGAATGTATTTTGGCGATTATAGTGGCATTGCAACAGAACACCGCCAATTTTTGCAATATGTCTCAATGATTGCCAGCATTCCTGTGCTGTTTTATGCAGGCGTGCCGTTTTTTAGTTCGGCTTGGTCGGCATTGCGTGCCAAAACGGTCAATATGGACATTCCTGTGTCCATTGCCCTGCTACTGACCTTTTTTGCCAGCAGTTATGCGGTGTTTACCAATAGCGGTGAGACTTATTTTGATTCGGTGGCGATGTTTGTGTTTTTCTTGTTGGCAGGGCGATTTATTGAGCAAAACGCCCGCCTAAAAGCGTCATCAATGGCGTCCGATTTGGTGCTGATTGCCCCCAAAGTGGTCAAAAAACTGGGGCAGGATTTGACTTTGTTGGAAAAATACCAAACCAGCGAACAAGATGAATTTTTGGCTTATTTAAACAGTCAAAATTTTGATAATTTAAATCAAGTTATTGATAATAAAGATAATTTAATCCACAAAGTGCAAGCTGGCGACATTGTCCAAGTCGGAGCAGGCGATGAGATTTTGGGCGATGGGATTTTATTGTCCAAGTCGGCAAGCGTGTCGCAAAGTTTATTGACAGGCGAGAGCGATTTAATTGTTAAAAATCAAGGGGATAAACTCTTAGGCGGCAGCCAAAACGACACTCAGCCCCTAGTGATGCTTGTGGTAGAAAATGGCGAAAACAGTCAAATCGCCCTAATTGACCGCCTAATTAACCGTGCAATGAGCGAAAAACCGCAAATCGCCAAAGATGTGGACAAAATGGCACGGCTGTTTGTCGCACGGGTGCTGATTTTGGCGGTCATTGTGTTTGGCGTGTGGTGGTGGTTTGATAAAACACAAGCCTTGTGGGCAACGGTTGCCGTACTGGTGGCGACTTGCCCGTGTGCTTTATCGCTTGCCACGCCGATTTCTTTGGCGGTGGCAACCAACCGACTGGCAAGCAATCAATTTTTGGTAACACGGGGGCATACCATTGAAACCTTGTCCAAAATTGATGTGGTGGCGTTTGACAAAACGGGGACTTTGACCACAGGGCGTGCCAATTTGACCGCCATTGTGCCTTTTCAAGATGAATTTAAGCACAATCAAGACGCTTTGCTTGCCATTGCAGGGGCATTGGAAACAGGGTCAAGACACCCGATTGCCGAATGTCTCAAACTTGCCAGTCAGTCGCTACATTTGCCTGTGGTTAAGGAGCTGACCCATTTTGCAGGTGGGGGCGTGGCAGGCGTGATTGATGGGGCGACTTATCGGCTGGGCAATGCTAAATTTGCCTTAAATGATGATGACTTTGCCCTAGATTATGACAAATTTGGGGCAAATATGGGGGCGGTGCTGTCGGTAGAGCAAAAACAAGGGCAGGGCGGTGGCTTTGTGCCTGTGGCGTGTTTTTATTTTAATGATGTGGTGCGAGAAGACACGCTTGATGTTATAAAATCCTTGCAAAATCAAGGACTTGAAGTGATAATGCTGACAGGCGATAATTCAATCAATGCCGATAATTTGGCACAAAAACTTGGCATACCTTATCAAAAAGGCTTATTGCCAGAAGATAAAGTCAATATTATCAAAGAGTTACAATCTGAGCCAAAGAATAAGCCAAAAAATAAGCCGAGCAACAAACCAAATAAGCAAAACCCCAAAGAACACAAAAAAGTGCTAATGATAGGCGATGGTATCAATGACGCTCCCGTGCTAGCCGCCGCCGATGTCTCGGTGGCGATGGCAAGTGCGTCCGACCTTGCGGCAGTCTCAGCCGATGGCGTGCTGCTTGGCGATACCTTGACCCCTGTGGTGCAAGGGCAAAGGGTGGCGGACAAGACGGCACGCATTATTCGCCAAAATTTGCGTTGGGCGTTTTTTTATAATACCATTGTCATCATTCCTGCGGCACTGGGCTATGTTCCGCCTTGGCTTGCGGCGATTGGAATGAGTTTATCAAGTCTTGGCGTGGTGTTAAATGCCCTTAGAATTAAAAAAGGTTAATGGAGTTTGATGATGAAGACACTTGGTATTATTGGTGGAATGTCGCCAGAAAGCACAAAGACTTATTATGACATTATCAATCAAGAAGTTAATAAAATCAAGGGCAATAATACCAGCGCTCCGATAATTTTATACAGCGTGGATTTTGAAACCATTGTCCAATGCCAAAAACAAAACGATTGGCAAAAATCCGCCCAAATTTTATCCGACATTGCCCAAAAATTACAAAGCATTGGGGCGGACGGTATTTTATTGGCAACCAATACAATGCACCTTGTTGCTCCTGATATTCAGGCTAATATTTCTGTGCCATTTTTGCATATTGTAGACGCAACCGCTTTGGCAATTAACAAGCAAAAAATCAATAAAGTGGCATTATTAGGCACAAAGTTTGTAATGCAACAAGACTTTTATAAACAAGGCTTGGCAAACTTTAATATTGAAACTTTTGTACCAAAGGACAATCAGCAAGACGAAATTCATCGCATTATTTTTGAGGAATTGTGCGTTGGGCAAATCAAAGAAAGTTCCAAAGCCTATTATATAAAAGTTATCAATGAATTAAAAGCACAAGGCATTCAAGGCGTGATTTTGGGTTGTACTGAAATTGGGCTGTTAATTCAAGAAATTGATTTGGACATTGCGGTATTTGACACCGCCCAATTACACACTCAAATGGCGGTAGAGTTTATTTTAAGTGAATAGTGTTTTTTTGTATTAAAATTTTGTCAATAAAATTAAGTATGATACAAAATTTAACATGATTTTTTGGGGCGAGCTGAAAAATTAATATACCTTAGTGTATATTAAGTTTTTGATATAGTATTGAGTGAGTTTTTATTTTAAATTAAGGATTTTTTTTATGAAAGTAGTTTCTTATTTGTCAGTCTGTGTTTTGGTGTTAACTTTAATTGGATGTAGTGGTCAAGCAAAGCATTCGCCAAGAGCGGGTGAATATGGCAAAACCTTAAATCACAGTATAACGCTTGACAGAAAAAAAGTGGAAACTTTATCCACAAGTGAGATTAAATCATTTTTTCAAGCAAGCGAAGACACCGAAACAGAAATGCTGTTTCAAGGCACAGCAGAGAATAACCCCTATCGTTTTGTAGCGGTGGTGCGTGGTACGGCGATTAATCAAGGTAAAGTTAATGTTGGTTTTATGTATGGTGTCCGCTCTGAAAGTAAAGTGGATTTTACTCCCAAAACAATGATGGATGAAGATGATGCTACATATAAAGCAGGAGAAAATGTACTAATGGTGGTTGCAAGCGAACCTTTTTCTGTCTCAAAAAACTCTAAGGATTCACTTTATTCAGTTTATGGGTTATTGACCAAGCGTGAAAATATTAAATTTGAAAGTGTAGAATTGCAAGTCTGGCAAGGAAAAGGCAGTAAATTTAGTAGTACTAGAATTGCGAGTTTTGGCTTGATTATTTTCGGTGCGTTATTTATGGTCTATCGTCTTGTTAGACGAGTTTAATTGGTCAAGAGATATTATGAAGTCCATCAAAACCCTAGCCCTAGACACCGTCTTTGAACAATGTTCGGTGGCACTTTTAAATAATGAAACTGTGATTGGCGAAACCACCATTCTTGGCAATCGTGGACAAACCGAAACGATATTGCCAATGATTGATGACTTATTAAAAACGCACAATACTACCCTGCAAGAAATTGACCTACTCGCCTTTAATCGGGGGCCTGGGGCATTTAGTGGCATTCGTATCAATACGGCGGTGGTACAGGCTTTATCGTTTGCTCACGACATTGCCTGTGTGGGGGTGTCAAGTTTAAAAACGCTTGCCAATGCCTTTGTTATGCAAAATGGTATTTTTGATAATGTTGTGATTGCCAGTTGTATTGATGCACGGCAAAATGAAGTTTATGCTTGTTTTTATCAAATTGAAAATGATAAATTAACCCAAATTGGCGATGAGCAATTATTGGCGTATGAGAGTGAAATAAAAGCGGATTTTATTGTTGGCAATGGCGGGGTATTTATCAAAACGGACGGCAAATTGATAACCTTAAATCCAAATGCCAGCGATATTGGTAAAATTGCTTATTTTGACTATTTAAATAATGGTGGCGTAAGTGCAGAAAATGCCTTGCCTGTTTATTTACGTCATAATGCTTGGAAAACTTTGGCAGAGCAGGGGAAAAAATAAAAGCACGCTGTTTTATTTAAGAGGCAGATTTTTACATAAAACCGCTTGGGATAATATTTGCCACAAGCGGTTTTTGTTCGGTGGTTGCATGGGTGTGAGGACTGGCTGAGGCTGTGGACGGCTTAAAGCATTGCTTTGCTGGGTGTTACTTTGTTAAAGCTTACTTGGTTTTCGGTTTTTGACCGACAGAGCCTAGATAAATGGCAAATAAGGTCAGTGCCGCACCACTCCACTGCATGATGCTGATGGGTTTTTCCAGCCAAACATAGTCAATCACCAGTGCCGCCACAGGCTCAGACAAAAGCAAAAGCCCTGTCAATGCTAGGCTTAGCCGAGGAATGGCGTGAGCGATAAGTCCCCATGCTACGCATTGCATGACTGCCCCATAAATTAAAATCCAGCCAACATCGGTGAGTGTGGTGGGTAGAATTTTGCCTTGGTCGAACCACAGCATAACAGGCAAAAGTGCCGCCGCACCCCCGACGCCCACCAGACTCATTAAGGAGAAAATCGGCACGGGGGCGGATTTGTGGGCTTGGCGGATAAAGCTCATGGAAATGGCTAAAAACGCCCCAGAAATAATCCCTGCAACAAAGCCCCAGCCGGCGTTTAGGTTGTGGCGAAATTCAGGACTGGCAATCAGACCCACGCCAACTACCGCCACGACAAGGCTTAGCAGCTGCACGGGGCTTTGTTTTTCCTTAAAAAACACATAGCCAATGAACGCCAAAAAGAAAATCTGCAAGCTGTTTAATAGCGTAGAAATTCCCGGCCCGACCGCATGAACGCTTTCATGCCATAATGCCAAATCAAATCCAAGTGCCGCCCCCGAAAGTAACCCAAAGAGAATGGCGGAGCGGTTTTTCGGTAGGCGGTGCTGAAAAATGACCGCCAAGGCGATAAAAATAAAAGACGACACCAAAAGTCGCCAAAACGCCATAGCGAACGACCCGACCGCCACATGGGCAACAATCACGCTGCCAAGCCCGAAAATCACGCAGCCGAACAGCAGGCTTGCCATGGATAAAAGCGAGTTCGAAGAGGTGTTTGGCATACGTGGCTTTTTAATAAAAACAAGCACAGAATCCTGTGCTTGGTGGGTTTATGAGTTAGTAGCGGACTTGCCAGCCGTTCACCAAGGGGTAGCGGCGTTCACGTCCGAAGGCGCGACGGCTGATTTTACTGCCGATGGGGGCTTGACGGCGTTTGTATTCATTGTGGTTAATCATTTTTAGGACCTTCACGGCTGTTTCTTCATCGAAACCTGCTGCCACGATGTCTGCCAAGGATTTGTCATGCTCGATGTACAAGCGTAAAATGCCGTCAAGCACCGCATAGTCAGGCAGGCTGTCTTGGTCTTTTTGGTCTTCACGCAGCTCAGCAGACGGTGCACGCATGATGACACGTTCAGGAATGACAGGATCATCTTCTAGGCGATTTCTGTAATGAGCAAGGCGGTACACGTCTGTTTTATAGACGTCTTTTAGGACACCAAAACCACCGACCATGTCGCCATATAGCGTGCCGTAACCGACGGCTGCTTCAGATTTGTTGGTGGTATTTACGACCATGTGACCGAACTTGTTGGACAGTGCCATCAGAATCGTACCACGGGCGCGCGCTTGAATGTTTTCTTCGGTTGTGCCTGAGTCGCCTGTGAATAGGGGGGCAAGTGCTGAGCGTAACCCTGCCACCGCATCATGAATCGGGCAGACGGTGTAGGAAACGTTGAGTCTGGCGGCTTGTGCCTCAGCGTCTTCTAGGCTGATGGCGGAGGTGTATTTATAGGGCATCATCACCGCATAAACCTTATCTGCACCAAGGGCGTCCGTGGCGATGCACAGCGTCAAGGCAGAATCGATACCGCCTGACAGCCCGACAATCACCCCTTTAAAGCCTGAGCGATTAACGTAGTCACGCAGACCCACCACCAGCGCTTGATACATTTCTGATTCTTCAGACAGCTGAAGGGCGGGGCGGGCTTGTTGGTCGAATTGACGGTTTTTAAGGCTAAACTCAGCGATGAGTAGCTGGCTTAAGAAACGGGACGCTTCATGTGCCACCGTGCCATCGCTACCCACGACCAGCGAGCCACCATCGAAGACGATGTCGTCTTGACCGCCAACGGTGTTGGCGTAGATGATGGGCAGTCCGTACTGTTTTGCCTTGGTGGTGAGCAGTTCTTTTCTGGCGTTTTGTTTGCCGATTTCAAAGGGTGAGGCGTTGATGACGATAACCAACTCCGCCCCTGCATTTTTTAGGTTTTTTAAGGGGGCGTCTTGCCAAATGTCTTCACAAATCAACAGCCCAATGCTAATGCCTTTGTAGTCGAACAGTACTTGGTTATTGCCTTTGTCGAAGTAGCGTTTTTCGTCAAAGACGCCATAGTTGGGCAAAGATTGTTTGTGATAAAAGCCTTTTTGGACGCCATTTTGGATAATGGCGGCGGAGTTAAACGTGCCATGATGGTCAACGTGCGGATAACCGACAATCATAATGATGTCTTTTAATTCTTCACCTAAAGTCGCCATAGCGTTTTTCACCCGCTCAGAGAGGCTGGGGCGAAGCAGCAAGTCTTCAGGTGGATAGCCTATTAAGGCAAGCTCGGGAAAAATCACCACTTCTGCACCCCGTGCTTTAGCATCTAGGGCGGCGGCTTTCATTTTTTGGGTATTGGCGGCGATATCACCGACCAAAAAGCCTGTTTGTACCACCGCAAATTTGATGCTTTTGGCGGTGTCTTTTGTGCTGACTGTCATGTCCTCTGGCGTGGCTTGATTTGTCATTGTCATATTCCTAATTTCTTGTTGTGCAAATCTTTTGGCGGTATGCCGAAGCCCCAAAAAAGATGGGGTGCATTAGTATAGCATATTTGTTAAACTATGCGATAGTTTGGGCGGGTGTTTGGTTAAAAAACGTTAACTTTGGCACTGGCGGTGTTTTTTTATTGAGTTTTGGGGCTGTGATGATTGCGTTTTTTTTGAATGTGTTGATTATTATCGGGGCGATGTGGTTGTTTTTTCGGTATATGTACCCAAAGCCGCCCAAAGCGTTTTTTGCCAAGGCGGGGGACGATGTTAGTGTGCGTCATTGCGACCACTGCGGGACAGCCTTGGCGACGTATCGGGGAATTTTTATCCCAAAAACTCTACCGCCAGACACCGAAGAGGCGAGCGTCACTTCTTTGGCTCGTGATGAAAAAGGGGTGATTGTCGAGCAGGGCTACTTTTTTTGTAATCACGAGCATCAAGCGGCTTTTTGTGCTAAAAACGAGCAGAACGCTTAGGCTATTTGCATTTTGCATTGCGGTTGGTCATGCCAGCGAGTGTTGATGGTTTTTGTTTGGTTGATTTTAAGAATTAAAAAACCGCCTTTTTAAATGGGGCGGTTTTTTATGATTTTTAGATGATTGGCGTCAAGCAGATTAAAACGGCTTTAATACCGCCAAAAAGACCACGGCGATTAAAATAAACACGGGGGCTTCATTGAACCATCGCCAAAAGGTGTGCGTTTTTAGCTTGGGGGTGTCGATGAGTTTTAGGCGGTAGCGTCCGCATAGTACGTGGTAAATGGTGAGCAGCACCACCAAAAACAGCTTGGCGTGTAACCAGCCTTGGGCAAGATAAATGCTGGGGGCGGTGCTAATGATACCAATGCCAAAAATCCACGTCGCCATCATTGCAGGGGTCATAATCCCCCGATACAGCTTACGCTCCATGATGGCAAAGCGTTCTTGGCTTAGAGCGTCATCACTCATGGCATGATACACAAACAGCCGTGGCAGATAAAAAATCCCCGCAAACCAGCAGACCATCGCAATCAAATGCAGTGCCTTTAAAATCAGCATAAATCCCCCGACACATCACAATAAAGCGTTATTTTATCATAAGTCATAAAAAAACGCTGTGTTTGTGCATTTGGAATTTTTAAGGGGGTGTTTAAAAATTCTTGTGCCGAATGGTTAGGGGCGGAGCGGTGTGGTGTGTCCGCTTGTGGCGTCTTTGACCATTAACGGGCGAGGGGTGCTGGCGGTCAGCCCAAGTTCTTTCATTAAGTGACTGTCATTGCTCATTGAGGCGTTGGCGGTGGTGAGTAGTTTGTCTCCATAAAAAAAAGAATTCGCTCCCGCCATGAATGCTAAGGCTTGCTCGGCGTCGCTCAGGCTTTCTCGCCCTGCGGATAGCCTGACGTAGCTGTTTGGGAAGCAAATACGAGTAACGGCGATGGTGCGTATCCATTCTAATATTGGCAGGCTTTGTCCTTGGGTTAGGATGGTATCGCCCAGCGGTGTGCCTTTGATGGGAACAAGGAGGTTGACAGGAATGGACTGGGGCGGTATCGGCAGCTGCAGAAGTTCATAAATCCAGTCGATACGGTCTTCACGGCTCTCTCCCATGCCCACAATGCTGCCGCTGCAGACATTAATGCCTGCTTGACGCACATATTCTAAAGTCTCTAGGCGGTCGTCATAACTGCGGGTGGTGGTGACTTTGTCATAATACGCCCGAGAGGTGTCAAGATTGTGATTATAATAATCCAGCCCTGCGTCCGCTAGGCTTTGGGCTTGGTGGGGGGAAAGCATGCCAAGCGTCATGCATGTTTCCATGCCGAGGGACTTTACCTCACGAATGAGGGTGGTCAGATAGGGCAAATCCTTATCCTGCGGGTGTTTCCATGCCGCCCCCATACAAAAACGGGACGAGCCGCTTGCTTTGGCACGCTTCGCCTCACGCAGGACTTTTTCTAAGTTTAGGAGCTTTTCGGGGGATAATCCCACCTTATCTCGATAATGCCCCGACTGGCTGCAGTAGCCGCAGTCTTCAGGGCAGTTGCCTGTTTTTATGGACAGCAGGGTGCTGATTTGGACTTCGTTGGCGGGAAAATGTTCACGGTGGACGCTTTGGGCTTTTAGTAATAAATCCATGAACGGCAAGTCAAATAAGGCTTTGATGGTTTCTTTTGAGGGTTGCATGGCATTCCTAGCTTGTAAACAAATGTAATTGTTATAGTATAAAATTTTCACTAAAAAGGCAAATAAAAACCGCCAAACAGCGGTCTTTATCTTTTATTTTAGGCTTTGTGCTTGGCTTTGCCGATGAGTTTTCTGGCAAGCTCGCTGGCTTTATAAGCATAAGGGCGGGCTTTTTCAAGGTAGGGCTTGGCGGTGTCCACGTAAGGCTTGTACTCTTCGGGGATTTTTACCGCTTGCTTGGCAACCGAGGCGAACCATAAAATCAGCTTATAGTCGCCCGTCACTTTCATGTCGCCGTCTTGGATAGCGCTCATCAGAGCGATGGTGTCTGCTTTTGCCAAAAGCTTCGCACCTGTTAGGCTATCTGGAAAGCTAATGGTTAAATCTGCTGTGTCGGTGGGCTTTGGGCTTTGGGTGATTTTACCGTTTTCAAAGTGGTAGTGACGTGCCACGCCATTATCACTGGTGAATAAAATGGTGATGTTTTTATCTTCAATGAGACTGTCAAACGCAGGGTTGTTTTTTGATTTACTTAGATGTACAAGACGTAAACCCAGCGTGGCTAAAAGGGCGTCCAGTGGGTCAAGTTTCATATCAATCAAAGGTAAGGTCATCATAATAATCCTTAAAGGTCGTTTTTGGGTTCAAGTTCTGGATAGCCTAGGGCGTACAGTACGCCATCTAAGCCTGTGACGTTCACGGCGGCGTCTGCTTTGACTTGGACGATGGGCTTGGCGTGGTAGGCGACCCCAAGGTCACTGATTGCCATCATGGGTAGGTCATTTGCCCCGTCGCCGATACAGATGGTTTCATCAAGCCCGATACTCATGCGGTCGGCGATTTTTGCGACAATGGCGGCTTTTTGTTTGCCATCGATAATCGGGGCGACAGGCAGTCCTGTCAGGCGTCCACCCTCTATCTCAAGGGTGTTGGCGTGATATTCATCAATGCCTAACAGTGTGGCGATGTACTCAGCAAAGGGCGTAAAGCCTCCAGAAATGAGCGCAGTGCGATACCCCATGGCTTTTAGGGCGGCGATGGTGGCAAAAGCCCCTGCCTGCGGAATGAGTAGGGGTTTTACCTTGTCAATCACAGAGGCGTCAAGCCCCGCCAAAAGCTTCAAGCGTGCCGCAAAACTGGCGTTAAAATCCATCTCGCCTCGCATGGCGGCTTCGGTGATTTCATTGACTTTTTCGCCCACGCCGGCTATTTTTGCCAGCTCGGTGATGACTTCTTGCTTGATGAGCGTGCTGTCCATGTCGAAGCAGGCAAGCTTGTGGCGTTTTAGCATTTTTGTGATTGACAAAATATGACAGTCAATGTGGTGGATTTTTTTGCTTGCACCCAGTTTAAAGCCTGAGACTTGTCCTGATTTATCAACAGCGTATTGATGATTTTGGACGGGTTTTAGCTTGCGTCTTAGGTAGGCGCTGATTTGGTCATCGACAATGTGGGCGGCAGCGTCCCGTTTTTCAGGGGTGATTTGGTGTTTTTCCTTGGGAATGAGTGCATAGCGAAACACTGCCACATCGCTCACGGGGGAGGCTTCTTTTTTTGCGGTAAATTCTACGCCTTGGGCTTGGGGGCTAACAGGGCGTATTACCCAGCCGCCATCACTGTCCGCCCAAGCTTGCATGAGTGCATTTACGTCCGTATCGGGATAGGCGGATAACAGCGGTCTGTCAATCACCACTACCACTGCAAACACAGGCAAAAGCTGTAGGACTTGCAGGTTGTCAGGGTGAACGTGGTCAGGCAGGCGACTGCTTAGGCTTAATAGTGTATCACGCCAGCTTTGGGCGGTGTAGGTAAGGCGGTAGGTCTGGCTCATGGTGGTCTCTTGTGAGCGTGGGCGGGCAGATGCCCGATCTCCCAAATCTAAAAAAATTAAGTGCCATCATACCATAACTTATCAAATTGTTAAGGGGAGAGTTGCTGTAAAATTGTTGCTGTTTGTGCGTTTTTGGCGATTAGATACAAAAATATCGTTTTGGTGTTATGTGTCTGTGGTATTTTTTAGTCTTTTTAGAGAAAGTTGAAAAAAGTGCGAAAAAAACGTGATTTTTTCCCAAAGATGGGGTGGATTGCGTTAAAATAGCTGTTTATGGTCATCGCTTGGCGTGGCGATGTGATTTGTGACTTTTATGGGTAATGTTATGACTTATCTTGCACCACGGCAGGGACGTTTTGCGATTGTGCTTTTGGTGAGCTTTTGTTTGACGGTGTTGTTTTTTGTGATGAGTGTCCAAGGTGGGCAATCTGCCAGTGACAAAGCCGCCGCAGAACAGCTGGCTGGTAGACTGGCAGACGAGATTAGCGTGCCTTTGGCGATGAATGACCGTGTGAGTCTTGCGGTGATAGCGGAACGGTTTTTGTCAGACCCACGCTTAAGCTATGTGGGGATTTATGATGAAAAAGGGACGCTCATCGTGCCTGTGGGTGATGACATTGACGCTGCTGCCATCACCACCGATGTCACCGATGGCGAGACCCACTTTGGGCAAGTGGCGGTAAAAACCCTGCCCATCAGCCGTGCGGGTGTGATTTTACAGTACTGGCTGTTTTTATTGGCGGTGCTGTTTTTGCACGCTTTGGTGTGGCTCATTTATGCTTATGTGGCACGTCCGACAGCGGCATTAAAGGCGTCCATCGCTTATGAAGTCAGAGAAAAATTGCTCGCCCAAAAACTCATCAGCCCAGAACAGGCCCAAACCATCACCCAAAGCCTAAACACCCTGCCCGAAGATGACTTCACGGCAGAGGCTGAAACGGCAGACGCCAAGCCTGAGAAAAAAATGGTGACGGTGGGAGCGTTCTTAAAAGATAAGCTTGGTGCGAAAAAAGACAACAAAGCCAAAAATGCACTGACAGACGAAATCGCAGTAGAAACAGACGCCAAGGCAGACACCATTAAAGCACCGCTTGCGACATCTGAGCAAGCAGAACGCCTAAAAGTGACGGTGCGTTTCGTGGATAGGCATGGGCTTTTAGAGGTATTAATGCGTGACCGTGGGGCGGCGTATTTTGCGTTATGCGACCAGCTACTACAAAAGACCTTGGATACGCTGTTAGATGACCCTGTTTTGACAGGGGTGGGCGTGGCAAGTCTTAGTCCTTTTGATGAGTCAGGGGCGGTGATTATCTTAGAGCGTCATGCACCCTCCGCCAAGCTGTCTTTGGCGGCGGCGATGTTAACCAAGCTTCTGGTGCTGATTAACCAAGTGGTTTATGAAAAGCACCGTGAGCTTGCGTATTTTGCCTTGCCGATGAAAGCCATCGCCAGTGATGAAATGCGTGCGTTGGCGGCGGATAAGCTTTTGATGAAATACAGCCATAAGAATCTGCTTTTGGTCGGGGCGAAAGACGCAGGCGAGGTGGCATCCTTTATGAACTTAAAAGCCCTGCCTGAGCCGAATGGTATTTATGAGCGTGAGTGCCGCATTCTGACAGCGGTAAGTGATGGCATGGCGGAGAAGCTTTTGGGCATGAGACGAAAAGTGCTGCTAGGCGAGTTCGAGGCGTAGACGCTTTTTATTAAAAAATTCTTGACAAAACCCGCCAAAAAGCTTATAAGGCTATGGCGTGGTAGATTTTACCAAAAGAGAGGCGGTTTAGCCTATGCATAAGACAATGAATTAAGGAGTATTGTCATGAGTCGTGATATTGATGATGATTTTGATGATTTTGATGTTGATGGCGAAGATGAGCTTATCGATACCGATGGCAAAACCAAGCCTTTGGAAAAACGTCTAAAAATCGATGCCATGCTAGAAGAGCAAAGGCTAAACAAGCTAAAAAAAGCCTTAGAGGATGGTGATGATTTCGCTGAGTTCGATGACGACTTCGATGATTTTGATGATATTTAAGGCGTTTTTTATACACGTATTTTTATTTTTTAGATGGGGTGGTTATGACCAAAGATGAACTGTTTGAGTATCTGGCAAGTGAAGAAAACGAACATGGGTTAGACCCTGTGGCGGCACACGGCTTTTTAAGTGCCACGGTGGTTGGCAAGCCTTTAAATCACTGGCTTTCTGTGTTCTTTGAGGGTCATGAAAACGCTGTGCCAGACGATGTAAAAACAGCACTGGTGGCGTGGCGTGAAGAGCTTATCGCCACTTTAAAAAACGAAGAGCCGTTAGAGCTGCCATTCGGGGACGAGGACGAGGTGGATTTGTCCGACGAGGGTGACATCGTGGCGTGGTGCATTGGCTTTGTTGATGCTATGTATGGGGATGAAAATAGCCAGTGGTTCGATGACCCTGACACCGAAGAAGATGTGGCGGATTTGACTTTGCCGATGATTGTTCTGTCTGGCATTGCCGATGAGGACGAAGAGCTGACCGCCATGCGTGAGGACGAGGATGTGCTGTTGGAGCTGGTGAACAGCTTAGAGGATAACCTCACCGAGCTGTTTTTGTTATTTCACACAGAAGAGTAAGTTATGCAGCTGTCTAATTTAGAAACCCTGCCAAACCACACCATCACCGAGCGGCTGGACGTGGTTTATGGCAGTACGGTGCGTTCTAAGCACGTGGGCAAGGACTTTTTGGCGGGTTTAAAGAACATTGTCGGGGGTGAGCTGACCGCTTATACCGAGCTTTTGGAGGAAGCACGCCAAGAGGCGCTTGAGCGTATGATTGCCAAGGCGTCCACAATTGGGGCGGATGCGGTGGTTGGTGTGCGTTTTTCAACGTCGAATATTGCGGTTGGGGCGTCTGAGCTGTTCGTCTATGGGACAGCCGTCAAAGCCGTGCCAAATCATCACGCCAGCCATGCTTTACGCACACCAGCCCAAGGCGGTGCGGATTTGCCACGTTTTAATCCGTTCGGGCAAGACTGATTTTTATGGATATCATAAAGCTGTTTTTGTCACGCTTGGACTTGCTTTTGGCGGTGTCGCTGGTTGTTATCGGCTGGTATTTTGGTGGTAGAAATGAGCGTCGCCACCTAAAAACCTTGGCGGTAAGAGAGGCGGACTTCGCCCATGTGCGACTGTCTGGTGAACGCTTTTGTCAGATAAATACCGCCCGCACCCCAAGACTGGTGACGGGCAGTGTGGTTATCGCCCAAGACCGCTTTAAACTGGTGATGGCGGATATTTTAAGCTTATTCGGAAAAAATCTGACCGTTTATGAAAGTCTGCTTGAACGTGCCAGAAGAGAGGCGGTGATACGCCTAAAAGCTGAGGCGGATAGAGTGGGCTGTACTCAGGTGTATGGGCTACGCTTCGAGCTGACCGAGATTGAGGGTGGAGTAGAGATACTCGCTTATGGAACGGCGGTGTGAGTGTGACCGATGTGTCTTTGTCCGTACTGTATGAGGACGAGGGGCTAATTGCGGTGAATAAGCCTGCAGGTATGCTGGTGCATCGTTCTTGGTTGGATAAGCATGAGACACGTTTTGTCATGCAGACCTTAAGAGACCAAATCGGACAGCACGTCTACCCTGTGCATCGCCTTGACCGCCCGACTTCAGGGGTGCTGCTGTTCGCTAAGGACAGCGTCACCGCTCATCGGCTGTCTGTACAATTTGAACGGCATGAGTTCAAGAAGTCTTATTTGGCGGTGGTGCGAGGCTATCTTGGCGGTCAGATGGGGGCGGGGCGGATTGATTACCCGTTAAAGCCACGGCTGGATAAAATCGCCGACAAATTCACCGACCCCGACAAAGCAGCAGAGCCTGCTGTTACGGAGTATGAATGCCTTGCCACGGTGGAGCTGCCCTTTGTGGCGTGTGATAGATTTTCTACGTCTCGGTATTCTTTGGCACGGCTTACGCCCATCACGGGCAGAAAGCATCAACTAAGACGGCACATGAAGCACATTTTTCACCCCATTGTCGGTGACACCACTTACGGTGACAAAAAACAAAACCGTGCCATTTTACAGCACATCGGGGTCGGGCGGCTGTTGTTGCACGCACATTGCTTGTGCTTTTTGCACCCATTGACGGGCGAAACGGTCACTGTGAGGGCGGATTTGGATAAAGAATTTTCCATCATGCGGGCGTTATTTGTTTGTGATGATTTGGCTTTAGGTGCTTAAGACTTTGGGTTTAAGTGGCAACTGCACCTTGGTTTTTGATTTGAATTGAGTATTTTTGGCGGAGTTTGTGGTTTTTAAGAAGAAACTACACTTGGCACGTTTTTTGCAGATTATTTACACATTATTTGTTTGCAGGGTTGTGATGGCTTGACCATAAACTTATAGCAACAAATTATTTAGCGCTAAATTAACCTCTTGGAGAAACCCATGAAAGCACTTCTAGTTACCACAGCCCTAGCCGCTCTTTTGGCAGGTTGCAATGCCATGCCAAAGGCCGCCGATAAAATACTGGGCAAGCAAAGCAACTTTGAAAACACAAAAGTTCTTTACCCAACTGTAGATGGTCAAAAAGACAGCCAAGCTGCCCCATTTGGCAAGCAAGCATTCTAATGAGTGACCACTCATAAAAAACCCACTCAGATGAGTGGGTTTTCTTTTTTTTAAAGTCGGACGCATAAACTTAGAAGTTAAAACGCACCCCTGTATTAACGCCATACTGAATAATCTTAGTACCATCGATTTTGCCTAGGTGGTTGTATTCAGCGTTCACATCTAGGGCGATTTGGGGATTTAGGGCGTATTGTACGCCCACAGTGGCATCCACGCCTGCGGTTTTCTTGTCTGTTTTTACACGGTCTGTGCCATTTTCTGCACTAAATTCTAGGCTGTTTAGCCCCAGACGCAGCCCGCCATAAGGGGTGAATTTGTCATAATTTGCCAAATCGCTGGCGATGGATACGCCAAGTCCTTGCGTGGTGAATTCAGCTGTTGCCCCGTTGACTGTTTCTTCTAGGGCGCCAAAGTGGGTGTAGTCAACGGCATAGCGAAAGCTGCGAGCCTTGGACTCATCACCCACCGCCAAACGAAAGGCAGGCTTGCCCTCTTTGTCTAGGTCGTTGATGGCGTTGCCGATGCCGCCCACGTCATAAGTCGATAGACCGATATTGCCTTGCATATAGGCGGCGTGTGCAGTCATGGTTGTGCCGAAAATTGTCAGGGCGAGTATGCCCAAGCTGTGTTTTAACATCATCATCTCCGTATAGGTTAAAAGAATCATCATTTAGCCAAGCCTTTGCCCCGTGGAGAGGTGAGCTGAGGGCTTGGGGGATAAATGATGACGATGTTCATTTTACCCCCCCCTTCCGAATTTTTGTCAAGGCAAAATAAAGAAAAAGCCTACTTTTTTCAGGCATTTGATGAAAAAAAGTAGGCTTTTTTTGGGTTGTCAGCGATCTTGGGTGATCTGCCTTAAATATTCGGCATACTCGGGGTCTGGGTGCTTATCCAAATACTCTAAATCAAATTGACCACATTTCTCAATCCTTTTGTCGCTAAATACTTGTAAAACATTAGGTTTTTCAAAGTCCCATTCAATATAACTTTTTTCTGGCAAGGGGCATTCTGGGGTATTTTTTAGAATTTCCGCTTCCAATGTGCGTAATTTTTTACTCTCCAAATGCAATGTGGGCGAATAATTAAAATTTCTGACAGAAAATAAATTTGTGTGCAAAATCTGTTCGTCAGATGAAACGATCCAAAATTCGGTTGGGTCATCGCCTATCATACGGTCGGTAAATGTGTGTGCATTTTCAGGAAGTTCAATCCTTAAAAAGCCATTTTCGGTGCTTACCATATTGCCTTTGGCGAGCGTACCGCATTCATCACTCATCACAAAGTCTTTGACAGGCTGACCTGCATCAATGTCAGGTACATTGCCCGTCTCGTCTGGGGCAAGCCCGAAGCTGACTTCCCCTTGACAATAAAACTGCCCGATTTTTATCGGCTTGGCAAGCGTT
>JAUNEE010000027.1 GCA_030525705.1 Moraxella sp. | reverse complement strand
GGGTATATTTTGGGGTATATGAGTTCACATTTAAAATATACCCCCTATGAGCCTTACAGATACCGCCATTAAACGCTTACAGCCGTCCGACAAATGCACGCCAAACCGTCCTGACAAATATTCGGATGGTAGCGGCTTAGAACTATGGGTAAGACATACAGGCAATAAAGTTTGGTATGTGGATTATACCTATCAAGGCAAACGCAAAGAGCTGGCGATAGGCAAATACCCCACAATAAGCCTAGCACAAGCACGAGCCAAAAACCTTGAAATCAAATCCCTACTTGCACAAGGCATAGACCCTAAAGAACACGCCAAGCAAGCCAAAGCCGTGCAGGTTGATACTTGTTTTGATGTGTTTGCTCAAAAGTGGCTAGAACACCACGAAACACGCACTAAGCCCCATACATTCAAACGGGATAAGAGTGCCTACCATAACCACATTTATCCCATCATTGGCAATAAAGACATTTATGCCTTGCGATTGCCTGACATTATGGCAGTGCATGACCGCCTAGCAGTCGCAGGAAAGACCAGCACCGCCCATAGAGTGATTGGCTGGATAACCGCTATTTATGATTATGCCATTGAAAAGGGGTTGGCAGAAAACCTATACAATCCCATTCCAAGAAACATTGGCAAAAGCCTAGTGGAACACAAAACCAAGCACTATCCACGCATTAAAATAACCGAACTTCCCCAGCTTCTAGCAGACATTGACAGCAGTAACAGCGAGCTATTAACCAAATATGGCTTTTATGTGATGTGTTATACCTTTGTTCGCACCAAAGAGCTTAGGGGCATGAGATGGGCTGAATTGGACTTTGAACACAACCTTTGGCACATTCCAGCTGACCGCATGAAAAATAATTTACCACACATTGTCCCACTTGCCCCGCAGGTGGTAAAAATTTTAAAAGACATTCAAGCCATGCGACTGCATGACGAATTTGTATTTTGTAGCAACCGTAGCAGAAAAAAAGAAATCCTATCAGAAAACGCCTTTACCAAAGCACTAAAAACAATGGGCTATCAAGGGCGAATGACAGGGCATGGCTTTCGTGGCTTGGCAAGTACCAGCCTATATGAAATGCAGTACCCACCACAAGCCATAGAATTGCAGTTATCGCATGTACAGGGCAATAAGACAGTAAGGGCGTACAATGAAGCCAATCTATTGCCAGCACGCACAAGAATGATGAGCGAATGGGCGAATATCGTTGATGAAATCAAACACGGCAATTTTGACAGCTACAAAAACAAACGCATGACCGACCAAAGTGAACAGGCATTTATTAGCTTTTTAAAAGCCCTAAGATATAAAGAACACGAGATTATGAATGAATTGGCGGTACATAGAGTAGAGATGATGGAGTTAATGTAATGAGTGATGGGTTTTAAATAAGGTGTGAGATATGGGATTATTAGCGAAAGCACGACAAAAGAGAAAAGAGAGGTTTGATAATGAGTTTATTTCTTTATTTGATAGTGTGATGTATTTGGGTGAGCCACTAGATGAAGCCTTGACATATATTATTGAATGTATACCACATCAAGCCAAGTTGTATTTGACAAATGACGGTTGTCAGGCAGTATTTTTTGGTTATGATGAAGTATTATGGGGGGATGATGATTTTTGGAACTTTAACGGCATGGAAATGTACCAAAAAGAACTTATTAGAAATCTAAGCGAATGTATCAAACAAAAGCATATTGAGCCTACCAATCCTATTTATAATCTAGGTTTTGGCAAAAAACGCTTTTTATCCTATCTTGTTGCAGATGGTTTTGAAGTAGAGCAAAAAGACTTAGAAACCGCCCTAAGCCCTACCCCTATTTTTGATGATTATGAAGACTTAGATTATTACACCATTCAAAGCATTATTGAGGAAAGAGACGAATTAAGAGAAAAACTAAATAACCAACAAACCGCCAAAGAAAGTAAAACAGAGCTTGCCACCAAGTCAAAAAATGCCATTGCAAAAATCATATTGGCATTATTGGAGATGAGTGAGCTAGATTGGAAAAATGCAGACCCTTACGACTACACAAACCCTAATAGCATTAACAATCTTATTTTAAGCCAATTACAAGCCCTAGACCTAGAAGTTTCAAACAGGTTTATCGGAGATTGGATAAAACTAGCACAAGAGCAAGGCTAATTTTGCCCCAACTTTGGGGCTTTTTTATTGCCTGTATTTTATTGAATATTCAATTAAATAGAATGATAAACATTGCATTTGAATAATAAACAAACCCCCACTCCCACCCCCTACAATACGCCCTAAATCCATTTCCACTCTAGGAGCGTATATCATGACCCAAGACAAGCCAACAACCCTACCCAAAGACGGCATGAGCCGACTGACCCAACTTTTGCCATTTTTGCCCATTGGTAAATCTACTGTGTGGGCGTGGGTAAAGGCTGGCAAATTCCCACCACCCATCAAGCTATCCCCAACAGTTACCGTATGGCGTAACAGCGACATTCATTCATGGTTAAATGCTTATGAAGCAAAATGAAAAAACCCCACCAAACGGCAGGGCTTTTGAAACTAAAACTTGATAAGGTAATTATAACATGAAAGAAATTTCATTAAAACAAGAATTGATTAAAAATATTTCACTTGCCAAAAATGCAGGCGTGAATAATAATAACCGCACTACTAATCTAATAGCGGTAAAGCCAAACCGTCATTCATTGGCTATTTTTACGCCTACACATTCCACAGGTGTAAATATATCGTCATTACTAAGTACAGACAATGTACTAACAGTTTATGGCGGGTTGATAAAGCAAAATAAAATACCCTTTTTGGGGAATATGCTTAGCCGTCTATTAGCGGTAGTTGAGACCCGCCAACCCTTTTTGTGGTTGGCAAAACTAACTAAACTAATAGGAGCGTCAATCATGACCGCAATTCTACATCATTCCCTAACCGTCCTTGCTGACGAATACCACCGCCACACCGAGCTACACGCCCAAAATCCATACGCAGGACATGGCGACAAAGCCAATGCCATCTACAACGCCATGAATGAGCTTGTAAAGCTACTTAATGCACAAGATGGGGCAAATGTACCAGCCAAACCAAAAACCGCCCTAGAACGCATTACAGCGTTATTTGGGGGTGTGTAATGCAAAAGAGTGTTATTTATATCGTCCGTGTGCAAGAATTTGGCATTTACAAAGAATTTAGCGACTTTGACGCCGCCCACACCTTTGCCACACAGCTGGCACAAGATTATCCAACCGCCGTTATTGAGCGTGTGAAATATACTTCTTATTTGGCAATATGGTAGGGTGTGCAATGATACTAAACAAACAAACCATGACAACCATCACAGAGCTAGAAACCTACCTAAACGGAAGTTTTAGGCTTAAAAATTGTGTGATTGATGGTGTGGACTTTGAGGGTGGGTATGCCTTGCCCCTACTTGATTTTACTTTTGCCAAAGTGGGTTATAAGCTCACCACCAAAGACAAAACAGGTTTTATTTTTGGCAATGATGGCGACTTTATGGGTGTGTGCGATGGCACACCCATTTTGACCGATAATCAAGCCTTGTTTTTAAAACTGCTTGAAATGGGCGTAGATTGCGTTTATGGCGATGATATTAACAGCCTAGTACTAACAGCCGAACAAAACAAAATCCCCTTTAAAATCGCATCTGATGGCAAATTAAGGCTAGGTTTTAAAAAGCATTTAATCAACATTCCACAAGGTGCGACCAAAGGGCGTATTTTATCACTAATCAACGGTACAAAAGAGCTGGTATTAACCAATGCTAATGACATTGAAGCTAAGCCCATTCAATGGCTATGGCATGGCTGGCTACCACTAGGCAAACTAACCATTTTAGCTGGTGCTGGCGGTGCTGGCAAAACCAACATTTTGTTAAATCTGATTGCTACAATCAGTAATGGCGGTGTATTTCCAGATGGAACACAATGCACAGACAAAGGCGAAATCATCATTTACAGCACCGAAGACGACATATCAGATACCATCAAACCACGCTTGATGGCGAATGGTGCAGATTTGGCAAATATTTACTTCATTGAAGCCAAAACCAATGAGAAAGGCGAAACCGTCCCATTTTTAGCATCAGAGGATTTACCCTTACTGTATGACTATGCACAGGGCAAAAATATTAAATTGCTTATGATTGACCCCATCATAGCCGCCATTGACAAGGACATGAACAAAGCCAATGATGTAAGAAACGGCTTACAAATCCTTGTGGACTTTGCACAGGATTTTAATTGTGCAGTTGTTGGCATTACACACTTTGCCAAAGGCTCAAAAGGGGCAAGCCCTGCTGATAGGATTATTGGTTCGCAGGCATTTACGGCATTAAGTCGCATGAGCTGGGTTGCTAATAGACCTGACGACCCTGAAAAACCTTGTATCTTTACCAGAGCCAAAAGCAACATATCAGAGCTGGACGGTGGTTTTGAATATCACATTACCCCTTGTGAAGTGGATGGCATACCAACCACAAAAATTGAGTGGGGCAATTTTCAAAATGGCACAGCCAAAGAGCTATTAAATGAACAAGACGAACAGGAGGAAAAAGAACCAACATTGCTTGATGAAGCCAAAGCATTCTTGGTTGAATTATTAAGAGAACATAAAGAGATGAAATCAAGTGAAGTGCAAAGATTAGCCAAAGAAGCAGATATTACAACAATTACCCTAAGACGAGCTAGGGAGGTTGTTTGTGATAGACCTTATAAAAAATCTGATGGCTGGTATTGGCGACTAAAACACGGTTATCAAATCCAGTCAAGTAATGCTAATTTGGTAGATTATGGCGAACCTTTTCCGTTTACATAACTTTACAAAATCAATCAATTTTTATGCTTATGACAAATAATGATGAACAAGTTGAGCAAGTTGAACAAGTTTAAGCAAAATCAAGGCTTGCAGGGGTTTTATTGATGAACAAGTTAAAATCAAGTTGTTCAAACCAAAAAACGCTACAACCCTTGAAAATAGGGCAACTTGCCCAAGATGCTCAAGATGCTCATATAAAATAGAGCAATGGGCAAAAATCTTAAAATTTACCGTTAAAATTTGTAATTTTAGACACAAAGGAGAAACATTCATGACTAACGAAACTTTACAAAATCAAGAAGTTTTAACCGAAAATATGGAACAGGTGGACGAACAAACACCGCCAGCACCTGAAGAAGTTTTAACCGAAAATGTGGAGCAAGAACCGACAAAAACGGCTGAAGATTTAGCCGTCGAAATTGACAAATTAAACAATAAAAAAATTGAAGTTATTGGCAAATTAAAAGCTGAAAAAACCGCCCATTTGCAAACCAAAACCGAAATGGAGAATTTGCAAACAGAGCTTGAACAGTTAAGAAATATTAAACAAGAATTGGACGACTACAAAGCAGCACAACATGAAATGATGGTATTATATGCGTTAAATGTTATCCCTGAATATATGGATTATATGCAGTTTGAGTTAAAGAAGCAGGGTTACAAGGTCGGTTATGTTGATGGAATTGTGCTTCAAAAACAACCACCAAAAAAGATTGGCACTAAAATTATTGATGGAGCTTATGACCAAGTGCAAATGACTGGATATGCATTTTTAAATCCTAATGGGGAATTGGTGGGCGAAGAAGAGTTAAGAGAATTACAAAATAAATATGGTAGGTATATTTTTGCCTACAATAATATGTATGGTAAAAAAGAAGTAAATTTAGATGGCGTTAAAACGGTTGCGATTGCAGAGAATTATTTACAAGAAGCAAAAAAATCAATCAAACGAAGCCAAGAAAGCATAGAATTTTACCAAAGACAAATCATCGCACTAGAAGAGCATAAAAAACAAATTGCAAAGGCAGAAAACAGCGTAATCCCTATACAATTTGGCTTACAATAGTGTATAATAAAACTTCCGTAAATGGGCTAAAGCCTTGCTATGCAGGGCTTTAATCTTTTTCAAAGCAGGTTTATGACCTATCCTATTTTGTTATGCAAAATATTCATCAATAACTTTAATTTGCTATTGGAGAATATAACATGGCAACCACTCAATTAAGCGATATTATCGCACCTGAACAATTCACAGGCTATATCCTAGAAAATACAGCGACAAAATCAAATCTTGTCAAAAGCGGGCTTTTATTGCCAAATGCCCAAATCTCAACAATGCTACAAAGTGGCTCAACTTCGTTTAATATCCCGTTTTGGCGTGATATTGCAAATGGGGCTGAAGCTGATATTATCTCGGACAATCCCGAAGAACACTCAACCCCAAAGAAAATCACAAGCTATAAGCAAGTAACACGCAAAGCCTACTTGCATAATTCTTGGTCGTCTATGGGGTTATCTGCTGAAATTGCAGGAAGTAACCCATTAGAAGCCATTCAAGAGCGAGTAAAAGACTATTGGCAACAACAGCTACAAAAACGACTGATTGCCAGTTTAAAAGGTGTTTTGGCAAGCAACAAGGCAAATGATGGCGGTGATATGGTCCATGACATTAGCACCTTGTCAAAAAATAACGGCTTTTCAAGCATTGCAGTTATTGACACCGCTGCTACACTTGGCGATAGTTTTGGGGATGTTGTAGCCATCGCAATGCATTCAAAAATTTACTTTGATGCACTCAAAAATGACCTAATCCAAACCATACAAGACAGCAGCGGCAAACCGTTTCAAACATTTAGAGGATTGATGGTTATTATTGATGACGGCTTAACACCTGATGAGCAAGGCAATTATTTAACGGTGCTTTTGGGGCGTGGGGCGTTTGGTTATGGCATTGCACCACCTAAACACAGCAATGCAACAGCCGTAGAAGTGATTGAAAGTGCTGGCTATGGTGGCGGTATGCAAATTTTGCATTCACGATTAAATATGGCAATCCAGCCGCTTGGATTTAGCTGGGTGGAAGCCGATTTACAAGGCGAAAGCCCAACCATTGCAGAGCTTGCTAAGGCTGAACATTGGAAGCGTGTAACCGACCGCAAAAACATTCCTTTGGCATTCTTAATCAGTAAATAACAAATAGGGGCTTTTTAGCCCTTATTTTTATGGAGTTAAAATCATGGCAAGAAATCCAGCAGTTAAGGCAACACGAAAACAACCAAACGAACAGCATTTACAACTTATTGAAGAATACGCCAGCAAAGGGCATTCAATTCCTAGTATTTGCAAGGCTTGTAAAATATCCAAAGATTTATTTTATGCGTGGCGTGAGAAATTCCCCGAAGTGGAAGAAGCCTACAAATTGGGCTTAGAAAAGGAGCGATACGCCCTACATAATGCCCTATTTGAACAAGCAACCCTAAAAGGTAACACAACCGCCGCCATATTCTTGTTAAAGGCACGGCATGGCTACAAAGAATACGACCAAACCGAACAACAAAACAAAGTGGCAATTACTTTTAACATTCCTGCACCCGCTGAAGACTTGGGGCAATTTATGAAAGTGGTTAATCCAAAGGAGCTTGAATAATGGACGGCATACAGCTAAATAATTTCCAACACAAAATGTTACTAATCCCCGAGAATGTGGATATTGCCTTATTGGGTGGGCGTGGCGGTGGCAAATCATACGGCATTGCCATCTTAATTTTACGCCATATTGAAAAATACAAGGAAAAAGCACGAGTATTGTTTTTACGCAAAACTTATAAGGGCTTAGCGGATTTTGAGTTAATTTGCCGTGAACTGTTTGGCAAGGTTTATGGCACAAGTGCCAGATACAACCAAACCGAACATATTTGGCGTTTTCCGAACGGTGGTTATTTGGAGCTTGGACAATTAGAGAGCTTTGCAGATTATTCAAAATATCAAGGGCGTTCATTTAATTTACTGGTTGTTGATGAAGCTGGGCAATATTCCGACCCTAAGTTATTAGATTTAATGCGTTCAAATTTGCGTGGTAGTGAAGATATTCCTATCAGAATGGTGCTAAGTGCAAACCCTGCTGGCGTAGGGCATCACTGGATAGCTAAAAGATATGTATTTAATGGTAATCAGAGCTGGCAACCCTATCACGAGCCAAAAAGCAAACGCACTTGGATAACAGCAAGTAGTACTTTCTTGGATAATCAATTTATTGACCGTGAACAATACCAAGAGCAATTACAAGCGGCTTGCCCTGATGACCCTGAATTATTGCAAGCATGGCTAAATGGTAATTGGGCGGTTAATCGTGGGGCGTATTTTGCCAATGTGCTTGATGAAAAACGCTCAATGATTGAAGAATGGCGAGAAATTCCCGAAGGTTGAAATTGGTGGTTATCTCATGATTTTGGTTCATCTGCACCGTCTGCAACTTTGGTTATGTGTGAAAGTTTTGGCGATACCGTGAACGGACGATATTACCCCAAAGGCTCAATAGTGGTGGTTGATGAATTAGTAACGCACAAGCACGGTAATTTAAATGTGGGCTTAGGTTGGACAGTACCAACACTGGCAGAAGAAATTAAAAAGATGTGTAATTATTGGCAGATAAACGCTAGGGGCGTTGCTGATGATGCGATATTTGCTAAGGGTGGACACGCCAGCGGTTCAATCGCTGATGAATTTAGTAAGGAGGGTGTATATTTTAGCAGGGCAAAAAAAGCAGACAGGATAACAGGTTGGAATGTATTAAGGCGATTATTAGCTGATGCTGGCAAACCTGATAGAGCTGGTTTATATATTTGTGCTAACTGTAAATATTTATGGGAAACCTTACCAATTCAATGCAGAGATGATAAACGCCCTGAAGATATGGCAAGTGATGGAGCAGACCACGCAGCTGATGCGTTAAGATATGGTGTGTTGAGAAGAGAGCAACTTCCCATAACTGTACCTTATCACTGGGGCGGTGGTAGTGGGCTTATAGGTTGGTAAATTTAAAAGAATGGTGTAAAAACCATTCTTTCTTGTCTGTTTGGAATGACAAAAAAAGGTGGGTAAAAATGGTAAAACAGGGGGTTACTTTGTATTTTCGGGGTATATTTCGGGGTATAAAATTTTTAAATAAAAAATAAATATAGCAAAATCAATAGCTTATAAGTTATGTTTGTAGTCCGCAACTTCGTGCGACAGCCCTTGGTTTTTAATGCTTCTGATTTAAGGCGTGCTTTTAACCTTAAACATCAGCTCTTGACCATTTTTATCTATCAAAGTTAAGATTTTATCTTCCAGAAAATATCCCCCGCCCAAATAATAGCCATCATTATTTAAAACAAACTGATGTAAGGTGTTGTGTGTTTGGTTGTTATTGGTGCAGTTATTACCCATTTCTTTTTTAATAGTATCACTCATTGGTGTAATGGTGTGGCGATGATTGCCAAACAGCACATCACTATGATAATCATCACAGCCGATATTGGTGGCTAAGATAAATTTAAATCGGCTACTACCTGTCAAATGTTTGTCAATACTTTTGCCTTGATAAAAATAAATCACCGCTTTATCATCTAATGCTTTTAATGGTGTGTCTTGAATGTTCCGACCCTTAATAAATTGCCAATGCTTGCCAGCAATGATTTGGGTGGTTTCAAATTCATCTTGATAAGTTTCTTGGGAAAATATCAAAGTTTGTCCATCTTTATCGTTTAAGGTTAATGTGTCTGCCCTATCATCATAATGATATAGGATTTCATTTTTTAAAAATTTGGCAAATTCATCATATAAAGTTTCATTGGGGCATAATACCGCATCGCTTGGCATCGCCAAATCTAAACCCAAAAACTTATCCGTCCCAAACGAACCATATACCCCACGATAGACGCAGTTGCTGTTAAATGATAGGGCATATAGCGAGCGTTCATCAATGCTGCCAATCACGGCTTTATCGCTTGTTAGGGCATTCATATCAGCTTTTTTGATATCTAAAACCATACGCCCATCTAAGCTATTTAAAATGGGGTTTTCGATATGTTTGTTGTCTTTAAATCGCCAGATGATGTTTTGGTCGGATAATATTGCTAAAATTTCGTCATTATTTAATTTTTTCTTATCGATAATGGTATTTTTGGAAACAGGTTTTTTATTCTCCAGTATGGCTTGATTATTTATTTCATCTTTTTGACAAGCGGTTAAGGATAGCATTAAGATAATCGGGGAAATTTTTGCAATGAGTTTATTTCTCATCTTTATCCTCCCAACTTGCCAATCTTTTAATCACTTGATAAAACAGCGTATTCTTTTTATAATCGCCTTTTTTGTTTTTGTCATTAATCGGTATATCGGTTAATAATGCTAAGGCTTCATAAATAGTCTCTACCGCATAAATGGCAAATTGATGATTTTTTATTGCATTGATGATTTCATCATTTAGCATCAGATTATTTAAATTTGCTTTGGGGATAATCACCCCTTGACTGCCTGTCAGCCCATATTCTTGACAAGTCTCAAAAAAGCCTGTGATTTTGGCATTGACTCCACCAATTGCCTGTGCCTCGCCCAGCTGATTCATTGAACCTGTAATGGCAAGTGCTTGATTTATCGGTACATTTGCCAAAGCCGAGAGCAAGGCACAGCACTCTGCCAAAGTCGCACTGTCGCCATCAATCTGCCCATAACTTTGCTCAAAAGCAAGACTTGCAGAGAAATTCATCTGCCCAAATTCACTAAACTGCGAACGCAAAAAACTTGTCATAATCAGCATTCCCTTAGCGTGCAAACTTCCGCCCAAATCCACATCTCGCTCAATATCTAAGATTTCGCCATTACCAAACTTCGGAGCGATGACGGCGGTCAGACGAGCAGGCATTCCAAATTCGCTATCAGCATAGCTAATCACGGTCAGGGCGTTGATTTGTCCTACTTTTTGCCCTGTGGTACTAATGAGCTGTTGTCCGTTTTTAATCTCTTGCCAGTAGAGTTCTTTTAATAGCCCCAAACGGTCTTTCATATCGGCAAGGGTGGTTTTAATGTGTGTCTCGCTAATGATTTTTTGATTGTCCAATAAGGCATTACGATGACTTTCTAATAATAACTGCTTTAAGCGGTCGCTGTGCAAATCCAATTTGCTTTTATCATCACAATATAAAGATAAAATATCAATGAGTTTGGCATAAGCCCCCTTATCAAACGGCAATAATTGATATTTGTCCGCCATATCGTTAATTTTACCCATCATTTGACATTCATTGGCAAAGTCTCTATCAATACTATCATTAAAATCGGCTCGGATTTTAAATACGGCATTAAATTCTGGTTCAAATTCCAAGAGCTCATAATACAAATCAGGCTCGCCAAGTAAAATTACCTTAACTTCTAATGGCACACTCATCGGTTCAAGTGATAAAGAGCCTGTTAGGGTAAGCATTTGTTCAAGGCTGGATAATTTAATTTGCCCTGATTGTAAGGCTCGTTTTAATCCTTGCCACGCATAGGGGTGTTCTAATAAACTTAGGGCTTCTAAAATTAAATAACCGCCATTGGCTCGCATTAATGCCCCTGCTCGTATCATTGAGACATCGCTATAAGCTGTGCCAAGCTCGGTGGTATATTCAATATGTCCTAGTAAATTTAAATGCGTGGGCAATTCTTCAAAGACAATGGGCGAACCGCTACCTGCTGTGTGCGATACCGCCACATTGATGCCATAGCGAGCAGGGATATTAGGGCTATTAAACTCGCCTTCTTTATCCACAATGTCTAGGGCATATAAAATCATATCGGCTAAGGCATTTTTTAGATGGCTTAGGACTTTTTGTTTTTCTTGTTTGTCTTTGATATTGTCTTGATATTTTTTTATTAATGGCTCAAATAGAGGTGTTAATAATTTACTGGCAAGTGTTTCATTGAGTTCATCTATTTTGTCATTGGTGCTGTTTTCTAAATCATCTAGGGCAAAATTTAGATTGATGAGTTTTTTGTGTAATTTGTCGTGGGCTTTATCGTCAATGGGTTTTTGATTGTCTAATGGGGCAAATACCGAAGTCTTTTCGTCATTTAAAATGGTGGAAGTTAAAACCACATTAAAGGGCTTGGCAAGGGCATTAAACTCACGGATTAGGGTTTTTTCTTGTTCTTGGGATTGGTATTTTAGATTGGCAAGCTGATTTTGGTAATTTAGGCTATTAAATTTTTGGGTGAGTTTCTTTTGACAAACTTGCCAAAGTTTATTCATATCGCCATAGAGCGACTGCCCAAGCCCTGTGGGAAGCTGAATGGCAATCGGCAAGCGGGGATTGTCAAAATTATGCACAAACACAAGGTCGGGCGGGGTCGGCTCACGCCTTGCTCGCTCGGTAAGTAGGCGAGTAATCAGCGTGCGTTTACCCAGCCCATTTTCGCCCACCGCAAAGATGTGATAGCCTGATGCCTTGATGTCAAGGGCGGTCTGTATGGCTTTGACGGCACGGCTTTGCCCAAAATAGGGGTCAAAGGGCGGGGGCGTGTCAGGTAGGCTGGTAGGGTCGGTGTGATGGGTTAGGACGGTGTGGAGCAGGCGGTGTGGTGTTGTCATTGTCGTGATGAAATCATAAATTATTAAAAGGGGATATTTTAACAGATTAAAACATGATAGAATAGGGGATTTATACTTTAATGGTTTAAGGATAGCCACCACCGACCCCATAGGAGACCGTGATGACCGCACACATCGTCTGTACCACACAAGAAGGCGTGTTAGAGATTTGTTTTAACCGCCCTGATAAGAAAAATGCCATCACCGATGAGATGTATGCTGCCATCATCAAAGCCATGAATGCTGCCAAAGATGATGAGCGTGTCGGTGCGGTGCTGTTCACGGCGGTGGGTGATTATTTTAGTGCGGGCAATGACTTGGCGGACTTTTTGGCGGTCAGTCAGCATGGTGGGGATATGCAGGGATGGGCGTTCGTGCAGCTGCTTGCTGATTATCCCAAGCCCATCATCGCTGCTGTAACAGGGGCTGGTGTGGGGATTGGCATGACTTTGCTGCTGCATTGTGATTTGGTCTATATCCACAAAGATGCTCGTCTGAGTGTGCCTTTTGTCAATCTGGCACTCGTGCCAGAAGCGGCATCGAGCCTGCTTTTGACGGCTCGTATCGGATATGCCAAAGCCTTTGAGATGTTCGCCTTGGGCGAGTCGATGACAGGCGAGATGGCGACATCTTGCGGTCTTGCCAATGCCTGTTTTGACGACATGGATGAAGTGCAGATGGTGGCACGCCAAAAGGCACAGCTCATCGCCAATAAGCCCGCCCAGTCCGTTTTGCTCACCAAGTCTTTGATGAGAGATTCATCTCGTATCATTGCTTGCATGAAACAAGAAAAGGCTTATTTTAGCGAGTGTCTGGCAGGGGCAGAAGCAAGGGCGATTTTTGAGCGGTTTTTTAATAAGCAAGCAAAACCATAAAGTCTGGCTAATCAGCCAAACCACTTTTTAACCCAATTTCGATAAAAGATTTACAACCGAACAATCATGAAGACTTACCACAAAATATCCGCCCACGCTGATGACTTTATCCGTGATTTACAGCAGGGTGCAGACAAGCTGAACCTAAATTTTAACAACACCCAAATCCATCAGCTCTTGGCGTATTTGGACAATCTTTTGCTGTGGACAAAGGCATATAACCTAACCGCCATCACCGAGCCAAAGGACGCTTTTATTAAGCATATTTTGGACTGTTTGGCGATTGTGGCGGATTTGCCTTTTTATGGCAAATCAGGCATAAGTGTGCTAGACATCGGTACAGGGGCAGGCTTGCCTGCGGTCATCATCGCCATCATGCGACCTGATTGGCACATCACCGCTCTTGATAGTAATGGCAAAAAAATAAGATTTATCAAACAGATGGCGGGTGAACTTGAACTAAAAAACATCACGCCTGTGGCAAGTCGCATTGAAGACTTTGATGGAGCGTTTGATATCATCACATCTCGTGCCTTTGCCAGTTTGGATGATTTTGTGTGCCTTGCCAAGCCGTATTTAAAGGCAGGTGGTGTGCTGTACGCCATGAAAGGCAAAACGCCCACACCTAGTGATTTAATAAATTTGACAGATTGGCAAATCGAAATACAGCCCATTGAAGTGCCACAATTAAGCGATGAACGCTGCGTGGTGTATCTAAAAAAATAATTTAACTGATTAATATTAAAGGTATTTTATGGAAATCATCGCAATCGCCAACCAAAAAGGCGGCGTGGGCAAGACCACCACAGCGGTCAATCTGGCAGCGGCATTGTCCGTCATTGGCAAATATAAAGTACTGCTCATCGACCTGGACCCACAGGGCAACGCCACCACAGGGGCAGGACTGGATAAAAATGAGCTAGAAGCAAGCATCGTCGATGTGCTGCTCGATGGTGTCAAGCTGCACAAAGTCATCCAAAAAGATGTGCCAGCGGGTTTTGATATGGTGGGTTCAAACCGTGATTTGGCAGGGATTGATGTGTCTTTGGCAGATGTGGAAGATGCCCCATTTTTATTAAAAAAAGCCTTTAAAGCCGCCAAAAAAAGCGGAAAATTCGGCTATGATTATGTCATCATGGACTGTGCTCCAAGCCTTAGTATGCTTACAGTGAACGCCTTTGCCGTTGCTAAGAATGTCATCATTCCCATGCAGTGCGAATATTACGCCTTAGAAGGGGTGGTGGATTTGATTGACACCATCAAAAAACTCAAAGACATCAATCCTGATTTGCAGGTGCGTGGCGTGGTGCGTACCATGTATGATGGGCGAAATACCCTTGCCCAAGATGTCTCGGCAGAGCTTGAGAGCTACTTTGGCGAGCTGCTTTATAAGACGGTCATCCCCAGAAGCGTGCGACTTGCCGAAGCCCCAAGTTTTGGGCAGTCGATATTCGGCTATGAAAAATCATCCAAAGGGGCAATCGCCTATCATCATCTGATGAATGAAGTGGTGGAGCAAGCCCAAAAACCCGAACTGTTCCAAGCCAAAGTGCGAGCTCAGTTCGACTGGTAACTGACAAATAAGCAAAAATTGTGCTAAAATACGAACTTTGGGCTGATTTTAAGCGGCGTGATGCCAGCCGCATGGTTTGACTTGGGAACTTGGAAAATAGCATGACGAAAAAACGCGGACTAGGTGTGGGGCGTGGATTGGACGCCTTGATGGGTGCAATTAAAAAAGAGCGGCAGATCATCGAGTCTGCACCCGCTAAGACAGCCATGCCCAGCCAAGAGCAGACGACCGAGCAGGTAGCTGCCGACACAGATTTTAGCTTGCTTGATGATGAGACGAGCATCAAGTCTGTTGGCTTAGATAAGCCAAAAAAAGCCAAGAAAAAACCCAAAGACAAAAAAGACAGCACGGACGATACCGAGCAGGTTGCCTTGATTCAGATTGACCCCGCTCGCTTGCAATCGGGCAAGTATCAGCCACGCCAAAAGATGAATGAAGAGACGCTGGGCGAGCTTGCTGAGTCTATTCGTCAGCATGGCGTCATGCAGCCCATCGTCATTCGCCCTTTGTTGGCAGGTGAGCAAAAACAGCAGGGCATCACCCATGAGATTATCGCAGGTGAACGCCGCTGGCGAGCGTCCAAGATGGCAGGGCTTAGTAGCATTCCTGCCATTGAGCGAGTGCTGTCTGATGAAGTGGCGATTGCGTTGGCACTCATCGAAAACATTCAGCGTGAAGACCTAAATGTCCTAGAACAAGCCGCCGCCTTGCAGAGATTTCATACCGAATTTGGTATGAGTCATGCGATGATTGCTGATGTGGTGGGTAAGGCACGAGCCACCGTCTCCAATCTGCTTCGCCTAAACAACCTACACGACACCGTCAAAGAATACATGCAAGATGGTCTACTGGATATGGGTCATGCTCGCACTTTGTTGTCATTGTCTGCCAAGCAACAGCCCATCATCGCCAAAAAAATCATCGATGCCAAGATGACGGTGCGTGATGCCGAAAAACTGGTCAAATCCATCCTAAACCCAGAACCTGCCAAGCCTGCCGCTGCCGACAGCCATGAGATTGCCATGCTAAATCAAAAGCTCTCTGACGCACTTGGGGCAATGGTCAAGCTAAAACACGGCAAAAACGGCGGCGGCAGCGTGGAGATATTTTTCCATGACGATGATGAGTTACAAAGCCTGCTGGCTCAGTTTGGCTTGCAATGATACATTTATTACATGGTTCTAACTGACCACTGCTTTTTAGTTACTATTGATTGGCTGCCATCGGCTTGATTTACTGCCTTAGCTTGCCAATCACAGCCGCCATCCATCGTCCAACCAAGCCGACCACCATGCACACTTTTTCAGACAAATCTGCCAAACAACAAGCCTTTGAGCGTGCTGATAAACTCGCCATCTTTACTCGATTGATGTCCTACCTAAAACCCTACTGGTGGGCGTTCGTGCTGGTAGTGATTGGCTTTACCATCAGTGCAGGCGGTGAAGTGGCGAGTGCTAAGCTGTTTGAATACATCATCGAAGCGATTAATAATAACGACAATGTACGCAAATTTTGGTTCCCATTTTTGGTGATTTTATTGTTTGTGTTTCGTGGTATTGGGGCGTTTTTGGGCAGTTATTATGCGGCGGTGATGGCAAGAAGTTTGGTGTATAGCCTACGAGTAGAAGTCTTTAAAAAACTGCTCAAACTGCCTGCCGATTTTTATCTAAAAAATCCTGCTGGCACAATTTCATCCAAGCTCATCTTTGATGTCGAGCAGGTAACCGCAGCGACCACCGAATCCATCACGACGCTGCTTAAAGACGGCTTGACGGTCATCGCTTTGTTTGGTTTTTTGTTTTATACCAACTGGCGATTGACCTTGGTGCTGATGGTGATTGTGCCGCCAGTATTTTGGCTGATTAAACGAGTCTCCAAGCGGTTCGCTGCCTTGTCAATTGATATTCAAGACACCATGAGTGCGGTCAGCCACATCACCAACGAAGCCATTACAGGCTATCAAGTGGTCAAAAACTATGGCGGTCAAGCGTACGAATCGCAGCGATTTGAAAAAGCATCGCTTGAAAACTTAAACAAAGGGCTAAAAATCACCATTCTTGCCGCCATCAATACACCCTTAATTCAGCTGCTCATGGCGACGGGGATGTGTTTTGTGATTTGGCTGTCTTTGCGTCCGCAAGTGCTGGGCGATACCAGTGCTGGCGAGTTTGCATCTTATCTGGTGGCGGCAGGTCTTCTGGCTCGTCCTGTCAAAGCACTGACCGATGTCAATCAAAAGCTCCAACGGGGCATCGCCGCAGGGGCATCGATTTTTGCACTCATCGATGAGCCAGAAGAAAAAGACACAGGCACGCTCACCCCCACCATCACAGGCAACATTGATTTTCGTGATGTGAGTCTCACCTATGACAGCGGCACACAGGCGATTAAAGATTTTAATCTCTCCATTAAGGCAGGCGAGACGGTGGCGGTGGTGGGGCGGTCAGGCTCTGGCAAGACCACGCTTGTGAACTTGCTGACCCGCTCATTAAATCCCACCAGTGGGCAGATTTATATTGATGGCACGCCCATTGATGAGATTAAGCTTTCTGCCTTGCGTGAGCAGATAGCGATGGTAAATCAGCAAGTTACCTTATTTTTGGATAGTATTGCCCATAATATCGCTTATGGGGCGTTATCCGCCAAATCTCGTGAGGAGATTATTAGTGCCAGTAAATCCGCTTATGCCCATGACTTTATCATGGAGTTGCCAGATGGTTATGACAGCTTTATCGGCTCGGACGGCTTACAGCTGTCTGGCGGACAACGGCAAAGATTGTCGATTGCAAGGGCGTTGTTAAAGGACGCTCCGATTTTAATCTTAGACGAGGCGACTTCTGCTTTGGATAACGAAAGCGAATACTATATCCAAAAGGCGTTAGAGACCGTCATGAAAGGGCGGACAACACTGGTCATCGCCCATCGCCTATCGACCATACAAAATGCTGACCGTATCATCGTCATGGATAAAGGTCAAATCGTGGAGATGGGGACGCATGATGAGCTGTTTGCCAAAGGAGGTATGTATCGCACCATGTACGAACGAACCTTTGATGAAGAGCATGAGCAGGGCATGGCGTGAAAAAATTAGAACTTCTCATTACCAAAGCATGGCAAAATCAGTCTGGCTGGCTAAATGCCCTTGCTCCCTTATCTGCCCTGTATGGCGTGGTGGGGCGTGTGCGTAAGTCTTTGTATGATAATGACAAACTTAGCAAATACCACGCCCCAATCCCTGTGATGGTCATCGGTAACATCACCGTAGGCGGTAGTGGCAAAACGCCACTGATCATCGCTTTGGTGAAGTATCTACAAAATAAAGGCGTGGCAGTTGGGGTAATCAGTCGTGGTTATGGGCGAGAGGGTAGCGAACCTGCTTTGGTAAAGGCGGACAGCACGCCCAAAGAAGTTGGTGATGAGCCGTGCCTGATTGCCCATGAGACAGGCGTGGCGATGGCGGTGGGGG
>JAUNEE010000026.1 GCA_030525705.1 Moraxella sp. | reverse complement strand
TTATTCGGGTGTATTGGGTATTTAAAAAAGCATAACGGGTGTTGGGCGGGTGTTTTTTGTGACTTGGGATTGGGAAGTGTTGTTAAAATGCGTATTTTAATGCCATGTTTAATGTGGTTATTTTAATGTCGGTGGAGGGACTTTATTAAGGTAAGCAGGGTGTTTTATTGGATGGTTTTTAAAAATCTTGACACGATTTTTTTATTAAAAAATTACTGACATAAAAAAGGCGTACCCAAATACGCCTTTTTAACAGAGAGTTGAGCGTGGCTTATTTCATAAAGGGCAACATTAAGAAGCCTTGCAAAATTGCCAAGTTCATTAAATCTACGAAAAACGCACCCACCATCGGCACAATCAAAAACGCTTTGTGTGACGAACCGTAGCGGTCGGTGATGGCTTGCATATTGGCAACGGCGGTGGGTGTTGCGCCCATACCAAAGCCACAGTGACCTGCTGCTAGGACGGCCGAATCGTAGTCTTTACCCATTGCTCTGAAAGTCACAAAGTAGGCAAATAAAATCATCACGATGGTCTGCACACCCAAGATGATGACCAAAGGACCAGCGAGGTCGGCAAGTTCCCATAGCTTTAATGACATTAACGCCATCGCCAAAAATAGGCTTAAAGAGGCGTTGCCGAACACATCAATGGCACGGTCAAACATCTTAAAGTTAAAGACGCTGGTAAGCACGTTACGCAAAATCACGCCCGTCGCCAATGCCCAAACGAAAGTCGGGACTTTCAAGGCGGCAAGCCACTCGGTGTTTTTGGCGACATTGCTCATAAAGTCTGCACCGACCAAACACACGGCGAACAACGCCAAAGTTTCAATCACTGAGTTGGCGGTGATTAGGCGGATGCTGTTCGATTTTTCGAAGACGGTAGCATTGGCGTTGTCGTTGTCGCTTGTGGTTTCGGTTGGTTCGTTGACGGTCACAGGCGTTCTGCCCATGCTCTTAATTAGGCGTTTTGCCACAGGACCGCCGATAAGACCGCCTGCGACCAGACCATAAGTGGCAGCGGCGATACCCATGGTAGTTGCACCCGTCACGCCGTAGTCATTTTCTAGGGTGGCTCCCCAACCGCCTGCCGTGCCGTGACCACCTGTCAAGCTAATAGAGCCTGCCACCAGTCCCATGATGGGGTCAAGTCCAAGCATGGAGGCAAGTGCTACGCCCACGCCGTTTTGGATAATGACGAAAAAACCGACTACGACCGTTAAAAGCACCAGTGGCATACCGCCTGCTTTTAGGCGGCTAAAATCTGCCGATAGACCAATCGATGAGAAAAACATGAGCATACAGGCGGTTTGCAATTCTTTTTGGATATTAAAAGAATAGCCTAAAGTGAAGTTTAGGGTGTAGATGATGGCGGCTGCCAATAAGCCCCCCGCAACAGGCTCAGGAATGTTAAATTCTTCTAAAAATTTAATCTTTTTAACTAAAATGCGTCCGATTAGCAGTACAATCGTTGCTAAAATGAGCGTATAATAGCCGTTTAGCGTAATCTCCATACCAGCTCCTCTTGTGTGAAAATGGCGATGTTGTCGCAAAAAATTACCGATTATAAATAAAAAAGAAACATAAAGCAAACTTTAAATGACATTCTTTGGTTTTTCTTAGATTTTAAAATAAAAATTTGTTATAATAGACCTTTCTTGGATTTCTAAAATATGACCAGCGTTAGGGTATTTTTTAAAATAAAAAACCAACGCTTATAGAAAATCCCAATTCTCATACTCTTATTTTAAGTTTAAAAGGTAGTTATTATGGAAATCGCCAGTTTTGAAACCCGTATCAAAGACTTACACAGTCGTGGGCAAGAACTACGGGGGTATCTTTGACTTTGATGGCAAATCTGAACGCTTAGAAGAAGTCAATTTGGAGCTTGAAAACCCCGAACTTTGGAACAATCCTGAGCTTGCCACCAAAATTTCCAAAGAAAAATCGGTGCTGGACGGTATCATTGGCGTGATGATTGACCTTGACAACCGCCTAGAAGACGCCAAAGCAATGCTAGATTTGGCAGTAGAAGCAGACGATGAAAGCCTGCTTGCCGATGTGGAAAGCGAGCTTAATGCAGCCGAAACCAAACTTGCCGATTTAGAATTTAAACGAATGTTATCTGGCGAGATGGACGCCAACAATGCGTTCCTTGACATTCAGGCAGGCTCAGGCGGAACAGAAGCTCAAGACTGGTCGCAAATGCTCCTTAGAATGTACACCCGTTGGTGTGAAGCACACGGTTTTAAGGCGGAGCTAATTGAGCTTAGTGAAGGCGGTGTGGCAGGCATTAAGTCGGCAACTTTGCACATTAAGGGCGATTATGCTTTTGGTTGGCTAAGAACCGAAACGGGCGTTCACCGACTTGTGCGAAAGTCGCCTTTTGACAGTAATAACGGTCGCCACACTTCGTTTTCGGCGGTGTTTGTCTCGCCTGAGATTGACGACAACATTCAGATTGACATCAACCCTGCCGACCTGCGGATTGACACTTATCGCTCAAGCGGGGCGGGCGGTCAGCACGTAAACACCACCGATTCTGCCGTCAGAATCACCCACCAACCGACAGGCGTGGTCGTGGCGTGCCAAAACGAAAGAAGTCAGATTGCCAACCGTGAAACGGCGATGAAAATGCTCCGTGCCAAGCTCTACGAACTTGAAATGCAAAAGCGAATGGAAAAACAACAAGCCTTAGAAGACAGCAAATCCGACATTGGTTGGGGGTCGCAAATTCGCTCTTATGTGCTGGACGATTCACGCATTAAGGACTTGCGGACGGGCGTGGAGACTTCCAATACCCAAAGCGTGCTGGACGGCAATTTGGATAAATTCATCGAGGCAAGTCTCAAGGCGGGATTGTAAGCGGCGTCTGGCTTGTTGGCTAAAAACAAAAAAGCAAAGATTTCGGTCTTTGCTTTTTTGTTTGTAAAAATTTGTTAGCGTGCTTGAAAAGCGAAGGTCTGGCAGCTATCTATAGAGGGTGAATGCAGTATTTTTTCATAAAAAACAAAGACTTGCAGAATTTTAAAAAATATTTTTTTATTTGGGCTTGAAATCTTTTAAGATACATACCATATATATGCCAAGAAAGCAAATACTTTTCGCTAAAAGGTGTTATTTTTACGATTGGTATTTTTTGATAAGTTTTTTAAAAGGAAAAGTCTATGAGATTTGAACAATTAACCCAAAAAGTGCAAGAATCCTTGCGAGCGGCACAGAGTTTGGCGTTATCAAAGGACAATGCGGGCATCAGTGCGGTGCATTTGTTGGCAGTATTCTTAAAAGATGAGGCGGTGGTAAATGTCCTGCGTCAGTCGGGCGTAGCATTGACCAAGCTTGAAGATGAGCTGTCTGTGAAGCTGTCCGCTCTTGCTGTACTTAGTACGCCCACAGGTCAGGCGGATATGAACCCTGATTTGGTGCAGATTTTAAATCTTGCTGAGCGTCATGCCCAAAAGGCAGGCGATACGTTTATCGCAAGCGAGTGGGTGCTTTTGGCGATGAGCGAGCAAGGTGATACCAGTCGTCTTTTAAAAGCAGCTGGTCTAAATGCGACAGCATTAAAAGAAGCCATTCAAACCTTACGTGGAGGTGAAACTGTGAACGCACAAAATGCAGACGAAACCCGTCAAGCCTTAGAAAAATACACCATCAACCTCACCCAAAGAGCGGCGGCAGGCAAGCTTGACCCTGTGATTGGGCGTGATGAGGAAATTCGCCGTACCATTCAGGTGCTATCAAGACGGACAAAAAATAACCCCGTGCTTATTGGTGAACCAGGGGTGGGTAAGACCGCCATCGTGGAGGGGCTTGCCCAAAAAATCATCAATGGCGAAGTGCCAGAGGGTTTGCGTGATAAGGAGGTTTTGTCCTTGGATATGGGGGCGCTTATCGCAGGGGCGAAGTTTCATGGCGAGTTCGAGGAGCGGCTAAAGGCGGTGTTAAAAGAGCTTGCTAAAGAAGAGGGTAGAATCATTTTGTTCATCGATGAGCTGCACACCATGGTGGGAGCAGGCAAAACCAGCGGGGCGATGGACGCAGGTAATATGCTAAAACCTGCTCTGGCACGGGGCGAGCTGCACTGCGTGGGAGCGACCACGTTGGATGAGTACCGTCAGTACATTGAAAAAGACCCAGCATTAGAACGCCGTTTCCAAAAAGTGCTGGTCGATGAACCGACCGTGGAGGATACCATTGCGATTTTGCGGGGGTTAAAAGAGCGGTATGAGCTGCATCATGGCGTGGATATCCAAGACAGTGCCATTATTGCGGCGGCACGTATGAGCCATCGTTATATCACCGATAGAAAACTGCCTGATAAGGCGATTGATTTGGTGGATGAGGCGGCAAGTCGTCTAAAAATGGAGATGGATTCTAAGCCTGAGGTGATGGGTAAGCTTGATAGCCGTATTATGGCTTTAAAAATGCAGCGTGAAGTTTTGAAAAATGAAACGGACGCAGGGGCGAAAGCGGAATTAGAACGCTTAAATAATGAGCTGTTTGCCTTGGAAAAAGAGTATGCCGATTATAATGAAATTTGGCAGGCAGAAAAAGCACTGGTGAAAGGTTCGCAAGGCTTTAAAGATGAGCTTGATAAAGCCCGCATCGCCCTTGAAAAAGCTCAGCGTGAGGGTGACTGGGAGCAGGCAGGTCGCTTGCAGTATGAGACCATTCCGACTTTGGAGCGGCAGATTGCAGACAGTGATTTGGCGGCTGCCAGTGGCAGTGAAACGAAGCTTTTAAGAAATAAAGTTACCGACAATGAAATCGCTGAGGTGGTGTCTGCAGCCACAGGCATTCCCGTCTCAAAAATGCTGACAGGCGAGCGTGAAAAACTGTTAGCCATGGAAGAAAAACTTCACGAGCGTGTCGTTGGACAAAAAGAGGCGGTGCTTGCGGTGGCGAATGCCGTTCGCCGTAGTCGTTCTGGGTTATCCGACCCGAATCGCCCAAGCGGCTCGTTCTTACTTCTTGGCCCGACAGGTGTGGGTAAGACTGAGCTAACCCGTGCATTGGCGGAGTTTTTGTTCGATGATGACGCAGCGATGATACGCATTGACATGAGTGAGTTTATGGAAAAACACAGCGTGTCTCGTTTGGTCGGTGCACCCCCTGGGTATGTCGGTTATGAGGAGGGTGGTGTTTTGACGGAGGCGGTACGCCGTAAGCCTTATAGTGTGGTGCTGTTCGATGAAGTGGAAAAAGCACACCCAGATGTCTTTAACATTCTTTTACAGGTGTTAGATGATGGGCGTCTGACTGACAGCCAAGGGCGTGTAGTCGACTTTAAAAACACCGTGATTATCATGACCAGCAACCTAGGCAGCCAAAAAATCTTTGAGATGGCAGGTGATGACTATGAGGAGATTAAAACGGCAGTGATGGGTTCTGTGAACGCACATTTTCGTCCTGAGTTTATCAACCGCATTGATGAGATTGTGGTGTTTCATCCGCTGGGCGAATCACAGATGGCAGGCATTGCAAAAATCCAGCTGGCGCGCTTGTCGGCACGCTTGGCGGATAAAGATATGAAGCTTGTCTTGTCTGAAGCGGCGATGGAAAAACTGGTGGCGACAGGGTATGACCCGATTTTCGGGGCAAGACCATTAAAGCGTGCCATTCAGCAGCACATTGAAAATCCGTTGTCGATGAAGCTTTTGGCGGGGGATTTTGTGGCAGGCGACACCATTCATGTCGATGTTAACGCCCAAGATGCGTTTTACTTTGAGCGTTTTTTGATAAGTTGATTTAAGCTTTAAGAAAAAACACCCTAGCGATTAGGGTGTTTTTTTGTTTGGGTGGATTTGACAAATTATCTACCCAAGATAAGCTCAAGCACCGCTTTTGTGCCGATAAAACCCACCGCCAATAAAATAAAGCCATAAATGGTCATATTGGCGGCACGCTTGCCTTGCCAGCCGTAACGATAATGCCCGAAAATCAGCCAGCCGAACACCAGCCAAGATAAGCTACTAAACACAAGCTTATGTGCCACGTGCTGAGCTACCGCATCATGCGTGGCAACTAAACCAAGCCCCAATGCCAAGGACAGCAGTACAAAACCCATCAAAATCATATCAAATAGCAAGCTTTCCATGCTTTGCAGGGCGGGCAGGCGGCTCACCCAAAAGCGGTGTATGGTTTTGTGTTTTAATTCACGGATTTGTAATTTTAAAATCACCGCTTGAACGCACGCCATCAACAGCACGCAGTACGCCGCAAAAGACAGCAAAATATGCACTTGCAAAAGACCGCTCATGCCTGTGACTGGTTCATAGGCGGCACGCCCAAAATAGCCTGCACTTAGCCCGATAAACGCTGTGGGTGTTGCTAAAATCCCGAGGCTTAAAATGGGACGATATAAGCTAAAGCCCATGAAAAATACCAAAAAGAACAAGGCGGTTAGGCTAATTGTGTTGAATATGTTAAAATTTAAGCCATAACGTGTTACAATGCTCGGATAAAGCAAGACGGCGTGCAACAGCATGGCAACAGTCAAAGCCGCCATGCTTGGGATTTTTTTTAGGGTGCGACGGTCGGTCAGCGACACTGACAAGTGAATGCCGACAGCAATATAAAGCAATGCCGCCAAGCTGTAAACAATAAACACTTTCACCTCTTTTGTGTGCTGTGTATGAGGCGTGGAGTTTGTGCTAAAAAAAGCCCCATTTGCCCCATAAGTTGCTATAAATGATTGAAACTTGTGTGTAATTTATCATAAAATAGCCTTAATTTGTAGTAGTTTGATGAGACTACTGGTGATTGCTATTTATTTTTGGAAAAAATTATGTTTGATACCTTAACCGAACGCCTTTCTGGTACGCTAAGAAACCTAGCAGGGCAATCCACCCTGACTGAAGACAACATTAAAGATACCTTGCGTGAAGTGCGTATGGCGCTTTTAGAGGCGGACGTTGCGTTGCCTGTGGCACGTGATTTTGTCGCTCGTGTCAAAGAGCAAGCATTGGGTGCGGAAGTATTAAAGGAGCTTGCACCAGGGCAGGCGTTCGTTAAGATCGTTTATGACGAGCTGACTGAGATGATGGGCAGTGCCAATCAGTCGCTTGAAATGACGGGCAAGCCGCCTGTGATTTATCTTTTGGCGGGTCTGCAAGGGGCGGGTAAAACCACCACGGCAGGTAAGCTTGCCAAGTTCCTCCAAGACAAGCAAAAGAAAAAAGTAATGCTGGTATCTGCCGACGTGTATCGTCCTGCGGCGATTAACCAGCTTGAGCAAGTGGCGGGGCAGGTCGGTGCGATGTTCGTGCCATCTAGCGTCAATGAGGACCCAATTGACATCGCCAAACGTGCCATCAATGAAGCAAAAATCCAGTTTGCGGATATTTTGATTATCGATACCGCAGGTCGCTTGGCGGTTGATGAAGAGATGATGGCAGAAATCAAGGCATTAACCGCCGCTGTCAACCCGACTGAGACTTTGTTCGTGGTGGACAGTATGACAGGTCAGGACGCTGCCAACACCGCAAAAGCGTTCAATGATGCTCTGCCTTTGACGGGTGTGATTCTCACCAAGACGGACGGTGATGCACGTGGGGGTGCAGCCCTGTCTGTGCGTGCGATTACGGGCAAGCCGATTAAGTTTTTGGGGCGTGGTGAAAAATTAGAAGCCTTAGAGCTGTTCCACCCTGAGCGTATCGCCCAGCGTATTTTGGGCATGGGTGATGTGCTGTCATTGGTTGAGGAAGTTGAGGCGAAAATCGACCGTGAACAAGCTGAACGCATGGCGAAAAAAATCCAAAAAGGCGGTGAGTTCGACCTAGAGGACCTTTTGGCACAATTCCAACAAATGAAAAACATGGGCGGTATGGCGGGCTTTTTAGATAAAATGCCTGGCATGAGCGGTGCAAATATCCAAGAAGCATTGGCAGAAGCCAAGCCTGAAGAAAAAGTCAAAGAGATGGAGTCTTTAATCCACTCGATGACCCCCTTTGAGCGTCAAAATCCCGATAAAATCACCCCAAGTCGTAAACGCCGTATTGCCGCAGGTTCAGGTAAGCAAATCCAAGACGTCAACCGCTTATTAAAACAGCATAAGCAAATGGCGAAAATGATGAAAATGATTAGCCGTCCTGATGGTATCGCCAAGATGATGAAGGCGGTGCAAGGATTGTCTCGTGGCATGGCAGGGCAAGGCGGCGGCGGTCCATTGTTCGGCGGTGGTCAGCAAAGCATGGATGAAATGGCGAAAAATGTCGCTCAGATGGGCTTGACGCCCGATGGCATTGCCAGCGATGAACTGCAACGTCAAATGCAAGAAATGCAAAAAAATATGGGCAGTTTCGGTCAAAACCAATTCGGACAAAATCAAAGCGGTACGAATTTGGACGGTTTGCCCAAAAAATTCAAAAGCCGTTTCTAAGCCTGCTTTGGGGTGATTAAGTCAGATAAAAAAGAGCTGTAAAAACAGCTCTTTTTTTATGCTTTTTTAGACTTAAATGGTGAGTGAATTTGAGTGGGTGCTTTTTATAAGTCAGTTTTGTGCGAGATTTTAAAAAGCTTGGGCGGGTGGTTTTTTGGTTTGATGTGCTTTGTTGTGCGGTGATTTTTGGCGGTGTGTTTGTGGCTTGTTTTAAGCAAAAGACAAATTTAGGGCAGCCCTAGAGTTTTAGGGAAAAATGTGCTAGAGTGACGGCTTTTATAAATTTTTTTGGGGTGATGTATGGATATGCTGGCAGATGAGTTTGATGAAAGTGTGTTAGATGATGAGCTTTCATCCTCAAAGGCGGTTGGGTTGTCTTATGAAGTGCGTGAAACGGAGGTGGGGCAGCGGCTAGATAAGCTTGCCAGTGCGTGTTTTTCAGAGTTTTCACGGGCAAGTCTACAAAAGTTCATCGAAAAGGGTGAACTTTTGGTAAATGGCGTGGCGGTTAAGCCAAAATATGCGGTGAAGATGGGTGATGTGCTTTGTTTGCAGACGGTTTTGCGTGAGCATTCAGCGGATTTGCCCGAGGATATACCGCTTGAGATTTGTTATGAAGATGAAGAAGTGCTGGTGATTAACAAGCCTGCTGGCATGGTGGTTCACCCTGGGGCGGGGAATGCCAAAGGCACGCTGGTGAATGCTCTTTTGCACCATTATCCAGAGCAAGCGCATTTGCCTCGAGCGGGGCTGGTGCATCGGATTGATAAGGATACGACAGGACTGCTTTTGGTGGCGAAAACAGCCAAGGCACAGTTGAACCTAATTGAACAATTAAAAGAAAAAAGCGTCTATCGGCATTATCAGTGCGTAGTGGCGGGGACGTTGCCCTCGCTGGCTGCCCACCGTACGATAGATTTGCCCATCGCCCGCCACCCAAGAGAACGCACGAAAATGGCGGTGCGTCAAGGCGGAAAAACAGCGGTGACGCATTTGACGAATATTACGCCTTTAAACGAGCGGTATTGTTTGCTTGATGTGGCACTTGAGACGGGGCGGACGCATCAAATCCGTGTGCATTTATCCCATGTGGGTCATGCGTTGGTGGGGGATAGGGTTTATGGTACACGTCAGCCAAAAGCCATCAATCAAGCGGAGCGAGAACTTCTACTGGCGTTTTCTCGGCAGGCACTCCACGCACATACGCTTGGTTTTCGTCACCCAGCAACAGGCAAGTCCATCGAGGTGGTGGCGACCTTGCCTGAGGATATGAAACAGTTGATTTTGGCGTTGTCGGAGTTTTAGAGAATGGTACAAGATTTTTTACACATTTATCATTGTGATGAACGATTTTTTATTGCTCAGACTTTGGCGGGCGATGTGAGCCGTGATGTATATGGCTTTAATCTGGGACTGCATGTCGGTGATGAGGCGTCAGCGGTTTTTGCTCGGCGGGGTGTGCTTTTGTCCGCCATCAATGAGGTTCTTGGACGTCAAGCGGTGCATGAGCTTGCTTGGTTGTCGCAGGTACATGGCGGAGAAGTTGCGACTTATACCTCGTCTTTTTCGCCAAAGGCGGCGGATGCTTGGGTGAGCGACCAAGCAGGTGTCGGTCTGTGTATTATGACGGCGGACTGTGTGCCTGTGGCGATTTTCGAAGGGGGTGAAACACCCGCCATTGCGTGCGTTCATGCAGGGTGGCAGGGGCTGGTTGCAGGAGTGATAAAAAATGCGGTGAATGCCATGTCACCACATGCCCAAAAAAAAGCCTACATCGGGGCTTGTATCGGGAAAGATAGCTATGAGATTCCACTTGAAATGGCAAAAAAAATCACAAAAGGCATCGCAGAAAAAGGTCTGGTGACGCTAGATGAGCAGACACTTTTTTTTGCGGCAGTCACCCAAATCAGTGATGAAAAAGCGTTATTAGATGTGGCGACTTTGGCACGGCTGCAACTTGAATGCCTTGGTGTTCAGGTGCTAAATGAGGCGGTGGCGTGTAGTTATACAGGGGCGTATCATTCGCACAGACGTGCCACCCATCAAGGGGTGGCGGCAGGCAGAATGGCGATGGTGATTGCCAAGTTTTAAATATTTATTTAACATAATCCATTTGTAGCTAAACAGTTTTATTTTTAAATTGTCCATCAATCTTAGGCTTGCTATGAAACTGAGTTTTGCTCATCTTAAGTTAAGCTTTCAGGCGGGAAAACTGTCATGGCTCAGCAAATCTGCCACGAACGGTTTTTCTTAATTTCAGGATTTCCTAGGCGTTTTTTAAGTGACTTAATGATGACTTCCAATGCTAAGATGTAATGACTAAAGGCTATTGAGATAACAGCTTGGATGGTGTGGGTCTGTCTGTGCCGCCCCTATTTTTCCAAGCTCTAAAACCGCTTAGTAGCGGTTTTTGCTAAATTTTAAATGGCTTTTAGCTTTGTTGTGTTTGTTGTGAAAGAAGCGTGTTTTTGGGTGTTATTCGCTTCTTGCCTAAAATCAACGTAAATGAAGTCTTGATGACCACCTGTGGTTGGGGTGGTTTTTTTGTGCTTATGGTTTTGGGTAATTGTTTTATTTTTTTATTGAGCTTTGAGTGTGGTGCGTGTTTTTTGTGTTGCTGCTGCATTTTTATAATGTTATAATATATTATATTTTTACTAAAGCACTACTTGAGAGTACAGCCATGCGACATCGTTTGATTTATCTGTCAATTTTGACTTTGTTAGGTTCGCACAGCCTAACTGCTTTTGCCACAGAGGATGAAAGTGACGAGGCGGTGCATTTGGGGGAGCTTCAAATCACCGCAGACCAATTACAAGGTTCTGTCAATCTACTGGGTGAACGAAGCAATGTTTCTGACCAGCCCATTTTGGGGGATGCATTAAAACAACGCCCAACCACGCTCGGTGATGCCTTAGATGGTGAACTGGGCATTCATTCTAATCAGTTTGGCGGTGGGGCGTCCGCTCCGATTATCCGTGGGCAAGAGGGCAAACGCATCACCATCTTGCAAAACAATGCCGATGTCATTGATATGGCACATCTTTCACCAGACCACACCGTGATGGTGGATACGGTACTTGCCAAACAAGCCGAAGTGGTGCGAGGAGTTAGCACTTTGCTTTATAAATCAGGCAATTCTGCTGGGGCGGTGAATATCATTGACAACAAAATCCCAACCAAAATGCCTACCAAACCCATCACAGGCGAAGCGGGTATCCGTTTTAATACAGGCAATAATGAAAAACTTGGCACAGGGGCGATTACTTTTGGGCTTGGGTCAAATGTTGCTGTGCATTTGGAAGGCTTGCGCAAATCGGCAGGCAATTATCGCACGCCCAATTACACTTACACCACTTTTGACAACGAAAATCAAATAGACCGCTATGTCAAAGCCCCAGAACGCTTAGCTGCCCTAGAAAAAGAATGGCAAGCCATCAAAGATGGGGTTACTTTGTCTTGGCGAGACAAAACTTATTTTATCACTGATGAAGCAGGCTATTTAAGACAAAAAGCCATTTTGGAAAAGGATTTGGCAGCCATTCAGACTTATACTTTTGATTATTTGCCAGAAAGCTGGGCGGATTCAAAATCGGGCAGTCTTGGTGTGTCGTGGATTGGTGATAAGGGCTATGTAGGCGTAGCTGTGAGTGAACGCAAGGACAAATACGGCTTGCCTGCCCATAACGCCATCTATGAAGGCTGTGGAGTAATTTCTATTTTTGATAGTCTGCGAGATAGACCTTATCTGGCGACTTATCCGCAGCTGATTAACGAAGATGATGTCAATTATATCAACCCACGCCCAGACTGTGCTGACCACGCTCATACCAATTTTAACCATTCACACGGTGTCCATGCCAAGCACGACAAACATGGCACGCCTTTTGTGGATTTGACCACACGCCGCTATGATTTGCGTACCGAATGGGATAATCCTGTGTCATTTGTAGACAAAGTGCGTGCCAATATTGGTTATGTGGATTATCAACACGATGAAAAAGAGGGTGATGTTGTTAATACTTCTTTTATTAACAAAGGTAAGGTTGCTCGTTTGGAATTTACGCATACCCCAATGGACAGATTAAAAACTTTGTGGGGTGTGCAATACACTGAGCAGGACAACAGTGCATTGTCGCCACAAACTGAATGGCGAAAACGCCCGCTCTTGACACAAAACACCCTAACCAATACCGCATTATTTTTGATGGGGCAGTACAATGTCAATAATGTGGAAGTAGAACTTGGCACTCGCCTAGAAAAACAAGAAGTTGCGATGGATTATGATACCGCCCATATTGAGGCGACAATGAAAGACCGTAGTCGCCTAAATCGTGACCCACAAAAACTCCAAGAAGCCATTGATTACGCCATTGATGCCACCAAACCCCACAAGGATACCGCTAGTTCGTATGCACTTGGCGTGCATTGGAAGTTTTTGCCACAATATACGCTGTCATTTAATGCATCTCGCCAAGAACGTCTGCCTAATAGCCAAGAGCTTTATACCCACGGTATGCATCTTGCTACCAACTCCTTTGAAATCGGCAATCGGCATTTAAATAAAGAAAAATCCAATAACTATGAATTGGGCTTAAAATTTAATGGCGATAAATTGGATTATCAAGTATCAGGCTATTTGTATGATTTTGATAATTATGTGTATTTATCTACCATCAATGAATATTTGGGAACGGCAACCGTCAATCATTTAAAAAAATTACGCATCAATCGCTATAATCAAAGTTCTGCCAAGTTTTATGGCGTAGAAGGAAAAATTGGTTATCAATTTAATGACACTTATTATGTGTCTGTGTTTGGCGATTATATCAAAGGGCGATTGCATAACCTACCTGATATTGTTACCGATTATAAGATATTTTGCTTTGCCAATTGCAAAACTTATAGCCCACAAGAAGACCGTTATACGCCACGCCTGCCGCCCATGAGACTTGGGGCGAAAGTCAAAGCGGATTTTGACGATAACTGGTCTGGCACGATGGAATATGTACGCACCTTTGACCAAGATAAGATTTCTAAATTCGAAGCACCGACCAAGGGCAATCATCTGGTGAATTTGGGATTAACCTATCAAAATTACAAAGGGGATATGGATTATTCTATTTTCTTTAATGCCAGTAATCTTTTAGATGAGAAAATCTATGCACATGAAACGCATTTGCCCTATATTCCTCAGATGGGCAGAAACTTTAGCTTGGGTGTTAATGTGAAATTTTAATCAATTTATTTTAACAATAAAGCCATCAAATAAGATGGCTTTATTTTTTTAAGGCTTTTTTGGTTTTATTTTTTGGGTAGTGATAAAAAGGGTAAAACTTATACCGTTAACCGCCAAATCAGCAACAGCATAGCCAGCATAAAAAACACAGGCGATAACCAAACACTCATCACAACCGCCACCCAAAGCCCTGCCATGAATAATAAAAATAAGCCCCCAAAAGTCAGCCAGTCATGACGGCGACTGTTCAAGGTGGTCTCATGTAAACGCTGAAGTTCCCTTAAGATGAGTTCTTGTCTTGCACCCATTTGGGCTAGGCTTTGGAGGCTTTCAACCGCCATGCGAGGCAGCTGTGTACTCGTCAAAAAGGTCTCAGGCAGGGTGTTTTTTAGGTTGTTTAGATTTTTTATGGGGTCAAGCTGTTCTTTGACCCAGTCGGTAAGAATAGGCTTGGCAAGCGACCAAATGTCAAGCTCTGGGTACAGCTCACGCCCCAACCCCTCTACGTGCACCAAGGTTTTTAATAATAGGACAAGCTTAGCAGGGATGCTCATGCGATGACGGCGTGCCACGTCCAAGACAGCATATAGCATACCTGCAAAGTCAAGCTCGCTCATGGGCTTGGCAATCATTGGCGACACCGTACGAGTCATGTCACGCATCAGGGCATGACGGTCGGCAGAGGGCGGAATCCAGCCTGCACTTGCCATAATGTCCACAAGTGCCACGAAATTTTCATTCATGACGGCAAGCAGCATTCTTGCGACGGTGAGCTGGTCATCGGGTGAAAGTTCACCCATGATGGCACAGTCAAGTCCGATATACCGTGGGTCAGCCGCCGCTCCACCATCAGGCAAAGTCTCAACAAAGACATTCCCAGGGTGCATATCAGCATGAAAAAAATTATCCCGAAAGACTTGGGTGAAAAAGATGGTTAGCCCTTTTTTGGCAAGCGCACCACGGTCATAGCCCAAGGCATCGAAGCGGTCAATCTGCGAAATGGGCAGTCCAAAAATCCGCTCGCTCACCATCACTGAAGGTGCGGACAGATACACTTCAGGCACGTAGATGAGGGGGGAGTTTTCGAAATTTTCACGCATTTTTTGGCTGTTGCTTGCCTCTTGGGTGAGGTCAAGCTCGCCTAGCATGATTTGGCGGTAATCTTCGATAATCTCAGTCAGCCGTACCGCTCGGGTTGCCTCTACCCTAAGCGTGACAAAAGCCGCCATTTGGCGTAACAATTCAAAATCACGCACAATGCCCGCTTTGATGTCAGGGCGGACGACTTTTACGACAACCTCTCGCCCATCTTTTAGGGCGGCAGTATGGACTTGGGCAATGCTGGCAGCCGCCAAAGGTATTTCATCGAAACGAGCGAACAGCGTTTCAGGGGCTTCACCCAGCCCGTTTTTTTTGTCACTAATGATGGCTTTGGCAAGGCTAACTTCGAAAGGCTTGACCTTGTCTTGAAGTAAAGACAGCTCGGCGATGATGTCTTTGGGCAGTAAATCTGAGCGTGTCGATAACAGCTGTCCTAGTTTTAAGAACAGCGTTCCCATTTCCTCAAGGGCGGATTTTAATCCGAGTGCCTTGGGCTGTTTCCCAAAAGCGGCAGGGTGCATGGCAATTAGCCGCTTTAAGGCAGAAAATTCAGCCGTATCAGGTAGATAGCTGTCCAGTCGATGACGGGCAGCAATGCGATGAAGCTCAAATAGGCGTTTTCTGTGGGCAAGCAACATGGTGGTTAAATCGGTTTGAAGCCACGGTGAACGGCAACAATACCGCCTGTTAGGTTGTGATAATCACAGTTTTTAAAGCCTGCATTCACCATCATGGCTTTTAGGGTGTCTTGGTCAGGGTGCATACGGATGCTTTCAGCAAGATACTGGTAGCTTTCGCTGTCACCTGCCACGATTTTCCCCATCAAAGGTAGGGCGGTAAAAGAATACAAATCATACGCCTTGGATAAAGGCTCAAAGACAGGTTTGCTAAATTCAAGCACCAAAAGACGCCCACCGGGTTTTAACACCCGATACATAGCCTCTAGGGCTTTGTCTTTGTCGGTGACATTTCTTAGTCCGAAACTGATGGTCACAAGGTCAAAGGAGTTGTCAGCAAAGGGTTCTAGCGTTTCGGCATTGGCAAGTACGAAATCGACATTATTGCAGCCTGCGTTAATGAGCCGTGTGCGACCCACATCTAGCATGGCAGGATTAATGTCTGATAGCACCACCCGTCCTGCTCGCCCGACTTCACGGCTGAAGATTTTTGCCAAGTCGCCTGTACCACCTGCGATGTCTAGCACTTCTTGTCCTGCTCGCACACCTGAAACTTTAATGGCAAAACGCTTCCAAAGGCGGTGAATGCCAAAGCTCATCAAGTCATTCATGATGTCATATTTACTGGCGACAGACGTAAACACTTCGGCGACTTTTGCCTGTTTGTCCTCGGTGCGGACGGTCTGGTAGCCAAAGTGGGTGGTTGCAGGCGTGCTATTTTCGGCATCGGCTGGGCGTTGCATGGCTTGTTGTCCTTGGGGTGTGCCTGTGGGTAGGCTCTCAAGTGGGGCAAACTGCGTGTCTTCTTGGCGATTTTCTGCTTGGCTCATGGCGACTCTCATTGATAAAAATGCCTTATCATACTATAAAATGACGCACATTTGGGAAAAATTGCACAAATTATTCTAAAAAATCCGCTGTGCAAATGGGTTTTTTGGGACGGTATTTTGTATTATAATGGTGATTTATTTTTTTAGTGAATGTTTTATGCAAGTGTCAACCCCTGCTGTTTCATCTCGGGCTTTTTCAACCATCGGGCTTTTAGGGCGGACGGGCAAAAAAAGCGTGGCGACCACGTTGTGCGAGCTAACCCGTCTGCTGCTTGCTGAGCGTTATGCTTTGGTTGTCAATGACGAGACGGCAAAAATCATCGCCAGTAGTGCTGCGTGTGAATGCCTAAGCGACATCACGGTCGTTGATAATCATGCCATGACCCAAAGCTGTGACCTTTTGATTGTGGTGGGGGGTGATGGTTCGATTTTGCAGGCGGTTGATGTGGTTGTTGACCAAGGTTGTGGTTCGAAAAAAGACACCCCGATTTTAGGCATCAACCGTGGTCGGCTCGGCTTTTTGGCAGACGTACACCCAGATGAGCTGTCAGAAAAAGTGCTGTCTGTGCTGTCAGGTGCATATGAGCGGGACGAGCGATTTTTATTGTCCATGGAGATTTATGAAAATGAGACACTCATTCATAAAGACGTGGCATTAAATGATGTTGTGCTACACGCAGGCAAGTCGGTGCATACCATTGATTTTCAGCTGTGGATTGATGGGGTCGATGTCTATCGTCAGCATGCCGATGGCTTGATTATCGCAACGCCAACAGGCTCTACCGCTTATAATCTGTCAGCGGGCGGACCGATTATCCACCCAAGCCTATCTGCCATTTGTCTGGCGCCCATGCATCCGCATACTTTATCCTCACGTCCCATTTTGGTGGGGGATAGTCGGGTGATTGAATTAAAAGTGCATAAAGATAACCGCACGCAGCCTCATGTCAGTGCCGATGGCAAAAGCAGCGTCCCTTTGTACGCCAATCAAGTCTTGCGTGTCACCAAGCACCCAAAACGTCTAAGCTTGATTCACCCTGTGGGTTATGATTTTTATGAGGCGTGTCGCACGAAACTCAACTGGAATTTATACAGTGATGAGTTTAGTTTGTCCAATGATTTTTAAGCGTTAAGGAATGTAGTATATGAACAAAGAAGCGATTTTGGCGGCATTAACGCCAGAGATTGTGGAGAAATTTCGTACCGCCATTGAGATTGGTAAATGGGAAAATGGCGACAAACTTACCCCCGAGCAACGCCAAACCTGTATGCAAGCGGTGATGGTCTGGGAGCATGAATATCTGCCCGTGCATGAGCGTACAGGCTATCTGGAGAAACCGAAAAAAGAAGGTAAAATCGTGGGCGAAGAGTGCGATGTTGAGCATGAACACCATTACCCAAATATAAAAAACACCGCCAAGTTTGATGACGAAAGCGTGATTCGCTTTAAGTCGTGATGGGGCTTTGGTGAATGGTTGCTTATGTTTTGTTTTTAGGGCGGTGATTTGTCTTTGGTGTGGGCTTAGCGACCCAAATCATCTGCAGGATTAAAAGGCTTGTATTCGCTATGAGTGGTCGGCTGTTCAAAAGCTTCTAGGGGTGGGGCAAGTTTATCGGCTTCGTCTTTGGGCAGGACGTCAGCGGGCGTTAGGTGAAATTGCCCTAATAGCTGCCGCAATCGTTCTGTGGGCAGGCGGACGCTTAAGACTTGACGACCCATCTCATCAAAGTGGGCAGTCTCCACCGCCGATAGCTTGTATAGGGCGTGTGCCAAAGCTCCTTGGTGATGACCGATGGTCAGGTGAAAACTGGACATTTCTCCACCTAAAAGCTCCGTCACTGCCTGGCTGAGCTTGTCTACGCCGTCACCTGTTATGGCGGACAGATACACCCGACTTGGTACACCATTATCATAATAAATGGCAGGCGTTTCATTGGTTTTATCAATTTTATTATAGACACATAATATCGGTGCGTCTGCTTTGATTTCTGAGAGTACCGTATTGACCGCCTCTATCTGCTCCAAGCGATTTTCACTGCTGCTGTCAATAATGTGTAGTAACAAATCCGCTTCCAGCGTTTCTTCCAGCGTGGCGTGAAAGCTCTCCACCAGCTCGTGCGGTAGATTTTGCACAAAGCCCACCG
>JAUNEE010000085.1 GCA_030525705.1 Moraxella sp. | reverse complement strand
GATTTCTTGATGCTCGCACTCGTAAGCGTGGCACATTTAGCACCGATGATTTGACCTCATTTAGTGAATTTGTTGAAGTGCATGGCACAGCTGCAAACACCGAGATTTTCATTGACAAAACCGCAATGAAAGCGACGGCGGTACTAAACTTTGGCGATGAAAACTATCCGATGGGGCATTGTGATTTTTGTGCAGTTTTGACCGCCAAGCTCACCAAAGTGTATGAAAAAATCACTGATTTGCATAATTATGGGCGTGTCGGTCAAAAAGACTTTGCGGTGTTCTTGGAAGACTGGGGCGGTCAGTTTGTCGCTCTGGACGAAAACGGCGAAGAGATACCGATGAAAAAAGCCATCGCTGTTATTCGAGACATGAAAATTGACGAGCTTGCCGAAAGCACGAGCCAAGTGGGTAATTTTAGAGAATCTCGCTCACGGCTGGAAACGGTGGCGGTCAAATCGCAAGCAGGGCTACTGCCAGCGTATTTTGAAATCAAAAACACGCTGTATGAGACCCTAAGCGAACCAAAAACTGTCAGACTTAGATTGTCCATCAACACCGCCAATGGCAAGCCTGAATTTACTTTGTCTATCGTAGGTTATGAGCTTTTGACCGAAGAATTGGCGAATGACTTTTTGCAAGCGGTCAAAGATAAGCTGGATTCTGAATTTTGCTTGCTCTTTGGTAAATTTCAGGGTTAATTTTGGAAAAGCATACAGCCACGAGATTTGTGGCTGTATCTGGATGGTGAAATAAATGAAAACTAAATCCAGAAAACACAAAATCGCCAAAAAGCGTGAGCAAGGCAGGCGAAATTACCAAAAAAAGCTCGACCACGAACGCAAACTACAAGATAAGCTTGGGACGGAGGTGTTCGGGTATTGGCAATTCCCCATCTATGGCGAGAGTGCCGAAGAGGTATTTGCCCGCAGTCGGTTCTTTGGTGATTGGCGACCACAGAAAGTGGCAGTTGATGATGAACGGCTGTTTTTCATCGAAGTGGTCATCAAAGACGATGTGCATGGTCGCACTTATGTGACAGATATGCGGGTTGGATCTTGTAAATTTGGCGAGATTTATGGGGCGGTGCTGGATAATATGGATGAGATTTTGTCCGAAAACCCAGAATTAACCCCCAACGGCTACACCAGCTACGCACGAGTGAGGACTTGATATGTACTATGTGGATACTGGACTGTACGAACTGCCAACACTGATGACGGTGCGATACAGACCGCTGAATTATGTTGAATTTTGCCTACTATGGGCGTGGAAAAGAGAAAAGGAGCGTAAAAATGAGCAATAAACTAAGCTATAACGAGATTATTAGGGCTCTAAAAGAGCATAAAGCGGTCGAGTATCGTGGTTTAGGTCATGATGAGTGGTTTAAGTTGAGTGGCATGAGTGATGTGAATGTCTTTTTGTCTGATGATATTGAGTTTCGCATCACATCAGAGATGGTTGCCGTTGGCGGTGTGAGTTTTCCAAAACCTGAGTTAAAACCATTGAAAGATGGCGATAAATATTGGGTGGCTGACCCAACAGTCATCCACTACGCATTAGCAAGTCATTGGGCGGGCGATAAATTGGATAAAATGGCTTTAAGTAGAGGGCTTTTACACAAAAGCAAAGAAGATGCTATCGCACATGCCAAAGCCCTTATCAAACTAAGTGGAGGAAGTGTTGATGCAGAATAAAACCATCCAAGCTGCCATTACAGAATTTGAAAAGATATTTACTGCTGCTGAACACTTATCAGATGACGAGATTGTAGAATGCAGTATTGAATACAAGACAGACAGCGGTCTGCTGATTACTGTGAGTATTGAGAGAAGGAGTGGTGAGTGAAAAAGCCACATTTTGCAATAACACACATTGGTTTTGTCATCTGCTTTACTTACGGCATATATGGCTGGCAAGCAATAAATGGGTGGATTAGTTATTTCTTGATGGGCAACGCCATAGCTTTGTTTGCGATTCATTTAATCATGGCGATTTATTATATTGGAGAAAGTAAATGATGAACTCAATTACATGGCTAACTCAAAAAGACATGGCGAAACGACTGGGCGTGTGCGTCAATACTTTTAAGACCTACT
>JAUNEE010000025.1 GCA_030525705.1 Moraxella sp. | reverse complement strand
AGATCCCGTAGCACGCATGGCAAGCCCCGTCTCGGTATTGAAAAACCAATCCAAAGCCAATTTCACCACTAAAACCACACCAGCAATCACCACCACACGCACCCAAAAGCCATTCCCACCCTCGATAAAAGGGCTAAATACAGACGCCTGCCCTAAAAGCGGTAAATTCGGTGCATCCATAATTCTAAGGTTAATAGAATACAAAGCGGTCATCATTAAAATACCCGCCAGCAAATGCAAAATCCCAAGCTTGACATGAAGCCATGCCGTAATCATGCCTGCTGCCATACCCGCCATCATGCCAAAAAGACACGCCAGCCAAGGGTTTAGACCTGCGATAATAGACACCGCCGCCACCGCTCCACCCAAGGGAAAAGAACCATCAGCGGTCAAATCAGGAAAATCTAAAATACGAAAAGAAATCAGCACCCCAAGTGCCATCAACGCATAAATCAGACCGCTTTCGAGCGCCCCAAAAAAGGCAATCATCGACATACATACTACCTTAAAAATCACCCTTGCTAGGCTTTGGGTTTTTTACAAATTTATCCCTTTAAGACAAAACTTGTCTTACCATCGACTTTTTTACTTTAAAAACAAATACTTGACCTTAAAGCAAAATCCCTGTCCGAAACATCGCCTTTTGCACAACTAAAAAACAGCTAAAACCCAAACCGCCAACACGGGCAATTTGGGCTTAAACAGCACATCTATTTTATCAAAAAACAAATCGCCTATTCATTCAACCACCTTGGCAGCACGGTCAAGTACCGCTTGTGATAATGTAATACCTTGCTCTTGTGCGTGTTTCGGACTAACATGCAAATCCAAACTGGTTGCAGTGTAAACAGGAATCTCTCCTGCTTTTTCACCCCTTAGTACGCGGGCAATGATTTTTCCACTCTCTTTACCCAAATCATGATAATTCACGCCCAAAGCAGCTGCCGCACCGCGTTCTACAGTACTGGCTTCTGTAGCAATCAATGGGATTTTCGCAGATTTAGCGACTTGAGACAATGCCTCATACGCACTGATAACGGTATTATCCGTAGAAGTATAAATCACATCTACCTTACCTACCAAGCTTTGTGCAGCCAGCGTAATATCACTTGATTTTTGGGCAGGTGCTTCCACCACGTTCATACCAAGGGGTGCTAATTTTTCCTTAAGTGCTTTTAGCACCACCACAGAATTCACCTCACCTGGATTATAAACATAACCGATATTTTTCGCATTTGGGACAAGCTCTTGAATTAAAGCAATTTGCGGCTCATAAGGTAAAGCGTCAGACGCACCTGTCACATTCGTACCTGAACCATCAAGTTTCGGCACAAGTTTCGCCTCAACAGGATCTGTTACTGCTGAAAACACAATCGGCAAATCACTGGTTGCTGCCACCAAAGCCTGTGCCGATGGCGTCGCAATAGCAAGTACCGCATCAGGATTGTCAGAAACGAACTGCTTGGCAATCTGTCCTGCTGTTGCCATGTTGCCTTGGGCAGACTGGAAATTCACGGTGAGATTTTCACCCTCTTTAAAGCCTTCAGTCGCCAGTTGCTCCAACGCACCCGCACGCACCGCATCTAAAGCAGGATGCTCCACAATGGCGGTCACCGCCAAAGTCTTAGCCTCTGTCGCGGCAGGCGTCGCACTATTCGTGGCTGTCGTTACCGCTGTATCGCCATTGCCACCGCAAGCTGTTAGGGCTGCTGCACAAATGCCTGCGTACAGTACTTTTTTGAAAAACATCATTGTCATAGAAAAACCCCATAGACTTATAGATAATACCGATAAGCTGAGTTTAACATAAAAAAATTAGCAAGCCAATATCGATTACAATTTTCTTTTTAAAAGACGGGCATTTGTCTAAAAAAAGCACAAAAAAACACCCCAAAATTCAGGGGTGTTTAAAGCTCACATTAAGGTGCGTACGCTTGCAGCTCAGGGTTAATTTCTGTTGCGGCCACATTATTGGCGTAATTACATAAAGTTGCCAAGGCTACGCCCATCACCACATCTAGCACGTTTTGGTCGTTGTAGCCTGCTGCTTTAAAATTAGACAGCTCCTCATCAGACACTTTGCCACGTTTATCAATCAGCTGCATAGTAAACTGTGCCAAGGCTTGATATTTCTCATTGCCATCAATGTTCGTGCGACTTCTCAAAGCATTCAAAACATCGTCGGGCATGGATAGCTTTAATTTACCGATTTTCGTATGTCCTGCCACACAAAAGTCACAACCATTATGCGCCGCTGCGGTGATTTGTACCACTTCGATTTCTTTGGCATCTAGTGAGTTTTTGCCATTCATTTTTCCCACTTCTTGATACATTTCGATGGCTTGCGGTGAATTTGCCAAAACCCTGATTAAATTTGGGATAAAGCCATTCGCCTTTTCCACCACCTCCATGCGAGCTTTAGAATCCTCGGGGGCGGTAGCGGGGGTGTGGACGGTTAAACGTGCCATAAGTACTCCTTCTTAGATTTCTTAAAATAAAAACCATCGCTATCCGATGGTTTCTTCGGCAGTAGTCTAATTTAAGGTCAAAACGAAAAATTTCAAGCCTTATCGATTATTGACGCCACTCATCGCCTGCGCCGCACGCTGACGCACGGCACTTATAGCCATCTTGACGCAAGCTGAGCGTACCATCATTACTTTGCGTTGTCCCTGCCTCAGGGGTGGCAGTAATCTGCCATTGACCTGTCGCACCGGTACCAATACCCGTGATGGTGACTTGATACATGGCAGTACCCGATTTCGGATAAGCACCCGTTAGCCCATCAGCACTGACATTGGCATAGCCACCACGCCCTGCTGCCAGCTTACGTGACTCAATCTGACGTCCGATATTCTGCATTTCTGTCATCATATCAGCACGCTTGGTTTTTGTAACGTAATTTTGATAACTCGGATAAGCAATAGCAGCAAGCACACCGATAATCGCCACCACAATCATCATCTCAATAAGTGTAAAACCTTTTTGATTCATTGCCATGTCTCCACACCTACGCCCGCACAATCACGACTGGTCAAATTTAGATTCGCCTGAAAAGCTGGGGCAGCAAAACAACGAGACCCATTACTATGCACAAAGAACTTCTTAGCACCGCGCTGTTGCAATCTTCGATTTGGATACGCAACCACCATATAACTACGCCCCAAAGCTGAGTTCAAGTCACCTGCCTCAGCAGCATCCGCTGAAGCAGTAACAGGCACTAAGCTTGTTGAACCTGTTCGCCGCCCATTCACATCAGTACTACGACTCTCACCATCGACAATCTCAAGTACATAATCATAATTGTTTATGGTGCGACCCAGTGGCAAATAAATGACCGTATTAGCTGTTGTTGTGTTGGCAGCATAGCCATAAGTTGGACCGTTAGCATCTGCACCATTGATAGGTACAAAACCACGATAACTCAAAGCAGAAGCACGCCAATTCGCCAACTGTAATTCAATCTGACCTATCTGCGCCTTGGCATTTGCTTCAGCATTTTTTACCGTATAACGCTGATAAGAAGGAAATGCAATCGCCGCAAGCACGCCGATAATCATCACAGCAATCATCAGCTCAATGAGCGTAAAACCTTGTTGTTTTCGCATCAATTCTCCTCCGCGGTTTGTAGGTCATACCAGCGTTTTACTTGCAATACTTGGCTATTTTGGACAGCCACATCAGCATGAGGCTTATCTGCACCAGAACCTGCGCCTCTCGTACCCTGATTGTTCTGATCGGTAAATGCATTGCCGCCGCTGCCAGAGTTATCTGGTGTATCGACCTGCTGTCTTCTTTCAGCGATGGTCTGCATACCAATCAAAGCTCTAATGTTGGCAGTAGGGTTATCACGGCTGGTCACACCAGTCAACGCAAGCTCTTGGATGCCTGGACCTGCTTTTGCATAACCAAGCTTACCATTGGTTGAACCAGGAGTAAGCACACCATTATTATTAGCACAAATACCCCAAGGCAAACAGAACATTTGACGCTCTGTACCACCAGTCACAGATGCATTACAACTATTAGTTGCCACATAGCTATAATCTGGATTATAAACGCTGGCATAATAAATACCGCCCAATACCATGCCAGGACCAACAGATTTTAAGTGCTTAATATTCGCACGTCCATCAAAGTTGTCCATTTGATAGAACCAACCTTGTTTTTTGCCCGCCTTTAAGTCATCCATTAACTGCTTACGCTTATCATTGGTCGCTGTCTCAAGCACGGCAGTATCATAGAAGTTTAAGTCATCATTATTTAGATTACGTGATTTAAAACTGGCAATCGACGCACCAGATGGCACCAAAGAACTTGCCAAATCTCTATCAATAATGCCATAAATGCGATTAGAGCCAACCAAGCTACGGCGCTTATGTGTTGGTGAGCTTCTATCGCCACTGGCGATATTCACCAACGCCAAACGTGCATTATTATGGTCATATAGACTGATTTCAGGTTTTTCATAGAAGCGGAATGGCACATGCCCAGCCTCTAGGCTGCCTTTTTCTGTACCCGATCTACCTGCATTACTATCAAAAACACGCACCACGCGGCGAGTGGTACCTGCAGCTGTACCCTCTTGTAGGTCGATGCGGAATAGCTGACCGCCCAAATCACCAAAGTACAAGCTATCGACATGACCGTTATTATTGCGGTCTAGACCGACAATCTCAGATGTGATACTGTGTTTCATATGCACACTATCATCTGTGGCAGAGCCTGCAGGCATCGTCCAAGCTTTTAGCAATGCACCCGTTTTGGCATTAACCATATAAACTGCGTTGCCCTGTGCTTGGGGTTTATTGGCACAGTTAACATCGGTATTGCTTGGGTCATTTAGCTTAAAGAGTGGATTTTCATAGCACATATCATAACCACCGCCAAAAATCAGCACATCAAGCTTGTCGGTCACTTTTGAACCCGTCTGAACAGTGGCATGCAAAGGCTTAGACCAAGTTTGTCCCAATCTTTCAAAGCCGCGAGTTTGATTATCAATGCTAAACATCAATCTTGGATTATTTCTATCACTAATGTTAAGACCATAAATACCCACGCCACCCATACGCAGGCCGCCATAAGCGTACATTTCTGTCGCTGTCATTCGAGTGTCCGCACCTTGTGAATTAAAGCGATAAACCGCCTTGGTTGACCATGGTGCATCAACACCGAACTTTGGCTGACCTATGCGATCATAAGTACTACCCGCTTTTAGGGCTTGAACCTGCTCTGCATCTTTAAACATCGCATAAGGAATGAAACTGAAATTTTCCTCACCTGACGTAGCCGCCACCATATGCACAGCACCATCCATAGAACCATATAATAGATGATCTTGACGTTCTGACTCTCTGGTGCTAATGTTGCCAGTAGCAGAATCCAGTTTGCCTGCATAAGAGGCCAAAACAGGGACAGAATGCAGAACACCACCCATCGTAGGACGGGCTGTCAGGGTTGCTCTTGATAATTCAGCCAGCAAACGACGTGTTTGTGCCGCAGGACTATTATCTTGACCTTGGACAATATACCTATTTTCTGTCACTGGGACACCATAGCCCAAAAAATTCAAGATATACGCCTTATGCACTGTGGTATAAAAATCACCTAAATTATCGAAGCCAATCAGACGTGTGCCATCTGTCCCAACTTTTTGAAGCTCGGAACTAATCTTACCATCACTACCTCTTGATAATTTTTCGATATACACAGTACGAATATCGCTCTTCTTGCTCGCAGTGGGCACTTTTAATTTAGAACGCGTACCACCCACATCAACAGCCGCATTATTTTCTTGACTGGCACCAGTCTGCCATAAGTCCATCGCTTGCGGATTTAGTGCCGCTGGGAAAGCACCATTGCCTTGAGTTGCCAGATTCACAGGGTTTGGTACATATAATCGGGTATTATTTTGACCATATAAAGTCCCAGAAAGGGTGTGGTATTTTTTAAGATTACCCTCCCAAGTGACCAAGTTCTCGCCCACCTCTGGTCTAATCATCGGTAAATAACCATAAGGCTGAATATTATCAACGCTAAGCGGGTCACGTGGAATACTCATCGTACCTGCAGGTGAAGCAGGCAAGGCATTATTTAAATCTTCAGCAAAATCGACCACACTCTTTGCAACCACCGCTGGGTTAGAGGTGGCTGTAAAACCACCCTCGCCGAAACCAAAGCCCTTACCACCCAAGCGGCATAAGTTTTTAGCATCAACACCACTGATCGTATCACAATCAATAATTTCCTCAATCTTACCTTCCGAGTTTAGATAGGGCTTGGTTGATACATTGTCTTGGTCGAAGACACTACCAAAACCCAGCGTTGCGGTTTTGATTTTTTGTCCGATGGGGTTATTACCGCTGGCAAGCATCTTGGCATAAGCCCCGATATAAGGCCAACCATTATACCCTGGGAAACTAGGTTGGAACGTATTGTCTGTCGAAAATTTAGCATTCTGCCAAGGCAAGGCTTGGGCGGCAGAAGTGTTAGGGCTTACGCCAATTTTCGCCTGAAATGGACCATCTAATAAGGCACCATAATCTAGACTGCTACCCATCAGCTGGCTGGCAACGATGTTGCCATTCGGCTCACCATCGGTCAAGAAATAAATGCCATAGCCTGCACATTGACCGACATCCACAGGGGATTGATAGGTCTGTTTATCCGCCTTTAAGGTACTGTCTGGCGCATAACGAAAACCATCATAATTGGACTGATGTCGAGTTCCAGTCGTATGATCCACCAAAGTTTGAGTTTGCGTAGGGGCGAATCTGACTTTCTCACCGAACCATACCGTATTTATCTGGTAATCTAAGTTCGCACTACTGGGTATTTTGCCATTCACCAAATCAATCTGCATACCACCACTGTAGACCCCTCCCCGATTAATAACCGCATAGGCAGACTGTACATCTGCGAGAAAATCACCTTGGATATTATAGATACTTCTATCGTTAATCGGTGTATAATTGAAGCTGGCATTGGTAATCCAGTTACTTGGCTGTGGATTGGGAACGTTAATCGGCCATTGAATTCTGCAAGCACGCCAAGAGCTATGCCACGCAGAAACGCTATCAGCAGGTTCAACACATTGCTGAAGCTGCCAAGTGCCCGCTGTGTCACGTGTTGCTACCGCTCGTGGGATATAAGCAAAATCAGAACCACCCGTTCGACTGGCGGTTTTTGTCCCCATCATATAGGCACCCACCTCTGCATATGCATGGGCAGAGGGCGTACCACCGCCTTGATTTAGACCGGCAACCTGTTTGATAAGCTGATAGCGGTGCTCAGGGGTCAGTTCTTTGGCAGGCTGTTTCATCACACCTGTAACATTTCCTGTATAAGGAAAAATACCTAGACCCACCTTATAGTGGCTGGGCAGCTTCGTCCCATCTGCGAACAGACCGACCATCGCCTGCTTAAGACGCCCCATACGTGTCAGTTGATTTGGGTTACCGCAGTGACTTACGCGCACCGTGATGCCTTTTGAGATATCGATGGTTTTGTTGGTTTCTGTGTCTAATATGCTGTTAATTTTCCCGCCATTAGCATCGGTCATCGTAAAGGTCTGATAACTGCTAAAGTCTCGAACACTATCACCCTTACCATCATCACAGTTTACCATACTGCCTGATATGTCCAGCATCATAGAGATGGTGGCAGAGTTGGTCGCCGCCTTATAAATTTCAAGGTCACCAATTTTTTGATAATCACCTGACTGAGTATCAGCAGAGGCTTGCATGGCGGTCGTACTCATCGCAACAGCGACAGCAGCACTTAGGTATTTAACTGTTTTATTCATAATCATTCTCGCATTTATCTTGTATCATTTGAGTTTTTATGCAGCATAAAGCCCGACATTTAACAGGCATTGCTCGCACAGACATCATCTACCCTACCTGTCTGAGCATCAAAACCGCCATCTTGTCTTGCCTCAATCACACCCTCTTCAACCAAAGCATTGGCAGGCACCCCTGCTGCTTTTAGACACTCATTCATATTCGGACCAGAAACCCCATAATCCGCCACCCGACCCACGGGGCGTCTTAGGCATTCTGTAACAGTATCATTCCCAACACTAGACATTGCAGGCAACAGTGAAACACTGTTCATTTGCACTTGTGGTACATAGCTATTCCCAATGTCTCCAATAGAGACGCGGGTTGTAAAAGCCTGAAAATTGTTTAGCAGGGCATTATCAATACCTGTGACCACCACCTGTGTCATGGCCGTATTTCGACCAGAAATATAATCTGTAGCAGAAGCTGGATTGCAAAAACCATTGGTTTGATTTAAGGTATTAACACCAAGCGGTCTAATAAACGCCGTGTCACGACTATATAAGTCTGTATTCGCTGGACGATAACAAAAAGATAGCTGATGTCCAATCTTCTCTTGTCCTTGCAGCATAAAATATCCCAAAATACCGTTTTGCTGAGAGGTAATCTGTGCATAACCTTCTGCTGTCGGACTGCCTGCTGCCTGCTCAATGTGCGACAAGACGCTGTCTGAAGCGTTCAGCATTAAAACACCCGCTTGGTCACTGGTAGCCACTTTTAAATCCACCATGCTTTGACGAACAGCAATCGCCCCTGCGATGGTAATCAAAATCAAAAACAGCAGCACCACAATCAAAGCAACGCCCGCCTGATGACGCCCCATTGTATTTACTGATTGGTACATGATCAATCCCCTCGTGAATTTCTAAGCATGGTAGTGCTATCGTAGGCGCGGCGAATAAAGTTGGTGGGCTGTCCTGACGCCATCGTAATATCTTCACCCAATAGAGTATAAGTTGGATTGTCTGTCACCTCAGACTGCTGAGTTGCAACCAACCCTTTTGCTAAAATACCCATTTTTACTACAGAAATATTTGAGGTTGCTGCACTCGGATTTGCTAAATATTCTGCAATGGTTTGATATTGCAAAGTATCGCCAGTTTGTACACCAAACCGTAACTGAAAATCATCAATGCCTGAAATAATTAAAGCACCATCATCATTCATATTCACAGGGTTTATGGCGTCTAAAGCGGCGGTTATGTCCGCTGCACCTGCATTGACCCCTACAGCTGCATCAGCAGGCACAGAATCCTCTTCCTGCCTAATCCAATCTGTTACATATCGACCCGCATCACAACGCAACTCTAACGTGCCGTTATTATTACGCACAAAATAACGCTCAATAATCACTTGCCCATCAACATCAATTTGACTTTCGCCTGTTGGTGCACCCGTAGCATCTGTTTGCTGCTCTGAGCTACCAGAAGAATTTTGACCAATCACCTTTCTAGGACCGAGTGCCAATCTGCCTTCACAGTCAAGCATATTTACAGGCGCACGATACTGAATCGTAAGCTGCGGAGTTGCACCACTAGAAGTAAAGCTATTTTCACCTGCTGCATTTGTCCATAATGCAATCGGTAAGCGAGAAACAGGCGATACATTCGGCGTACCTGTTCCTGTAGCATCTGTACCGGTCACCTGAGCACATTGAGTCAAGGAAGTAAGGTCATTAGCAATCAAAATACCACTACAAGCACTGTTTAGTCGGCTACTATCACCTAATCCTAAGCCTGCCATACGCAAGCTACGTTCCACCTGCTGCATACCATAAACGTTGGCATCCAAGATGCCTGCCGAGGCTTTTTGGGTGGAAGCGGTACGAACCGCCATTATATAGACCTGCGTCACCGCTGCCACAATGAGCAACCCTAAAACAACCGAGATCATCAATTCAATGAGCGTGAAGCCTTTTTGGGAGGTTTTCATTAGTAGGTCTCCATAATAAAGCATTTGGCACCTGGCTTGTAAGCACCCTCAGCCGTTGTACAAGTATTGGCATCGTCACCCATGGTCGCTTGTGTATCACCCCATGCTGCAATCACACACATTCTCGTCAAGTTATTTGCGCCACTACCAGGGCAGACCTGTGCTGAGATTCTAAGCTCGCTATCCTCTGCTATTTGCAAAGACTGGGCAGCGGTATAAGCAACTTGCTCAGCTTCTGTACAGGCGGTCGTACGGCAGTCAGTTCCAACCGCAGAATTGCCCGATGATAGAGCGGTGATATACGCCTGTCTTTGGGTGGTATTGGGATATAAACGCAGGTCTTCAGAGACGTTGCGGATAACCATCATTGCATCACTGCGGATTAAGGTCTCATCGGTTGCTTTGATGGCACGCATTTGCATGGCACTAAAGCCAAGCACCGCCACTGACAGTAGCAATAACGCCACCAACACCTCAAGCAATCCTACGCCTTGCTGATGTTTTAGCATGTACTACCCTCCTTATCCGTTGAAATATTGCCATGATTATCCACCGTCACTGTTCTGCCCTTAGTGCTTTCACCAAGTGTTGAATCGCAGTAGGTGGTAAATGTCGCACTGTTGGCGCTTGTTGATGAGAAACTGACAGTTTTATTGACACGAAAGGTAATGTTGCCACCTGGATCAACCGATAAGGGCGCTTTTGGATTTAATGCATAGCTACCGATTTGGATGTTTCGTCGATTTGCTGGATTTTGTGGGTCTGGCATACTAATCGTTAAGGTCATCATATTTGGGGTTGTATTAACCACGACATCCTGTCTTCTTAACTGACTTTCAGTACGCGCCTCCCTTAAAGCAGCAATCACCGCCTCAGAAGTCTGTTTATTACGCTGAGTTTTAAGCATGGAATCGATACTGGGGGCAGCCAATGCTGACAGAATGCCAACAATAGCAATCACAATCATCATCTCAACCAAGGTAAAACCCTGCTGAGCATGACCAGATGAGCGTATTAATGAAACAAGCACAAGCTTTTCCTTTAAAGCACCATTAAGTGGTTTGGTAATTAAAAATTATTTCTAATAGGTTGCAAATTTCATTCCAACCCCAACAAATGTGCATAATTTTCATGCAAAAGCAACAACTTTTATCAATTATGTATGATTAACACGGCTGTAATTGTTCCTACAGCCTATTTGCCAGTATAGCGATTTTTGGACTTGAAAGAAACACCACTTGTCTTGTTATTTGACGCCCTACCCCATTATCATCAAGGCAAACACTCATAGGTTTATACATTAACTGAATTTTGGGGCATCATACTCCGCTTTGCCATGTGCCAAGCACAAACCAGACAACGCCAAGCCATCATCAAATTGCCATAAAGTGCTGGCAAGCTCTTTAAATGTCGAGCCTGTGGTCATCACGTCATCGAACAACAAAAGCGACTCGGCTTGCGGTGGCGTATCCACAAAAAATACACCTGATAAATTATTTTGACGTGATTCTTTGTCCAAATAACGCTGATGCACAGATTCGACAGTTCTGATTACACCTGTATACAGACCAAAACCCGTCAAAGCAGACACATAACGTGCCAAAATCCCCGCAGGATAAAACCCTCGCTCACGCAATCTGCCATGCGTGGTTGGCATGGGCAAAATCAAGGTTTCAGCAGGTAAAGACAACGCTTCCACTGCTTTAGCGATGGCATGCACAAGATACGGCAGACTGTGTAGATTTTCTTGGTCTTTAAAGCTTGCCATGGCGTTTTTCATCACGCCTGTATAGTAGTTGGCACAGTGTACGGACAGTATCCGCCCAGCCACATCAAGTCTGACAGGTTCTGTCCGCCACGCCTCTTTCTCATCACAGCTGGCACATAAAAACCCCGATTCTATCTCATCAACCGCACACAGAACGCATACGCCCCGAAAGCTGGCAAGTCTAAGTCCAAGCCCATACGGTAGCAATTACAAGCCCATCCAGTCGTTTAGCATAATGCCCACGCCCACGGAGGTTGCTTCATGGTTATAGTCGATAATCGACTGCCCATAGCCATGGAACAGCTGCACATAACCACTTACCCCACGGTGCAAAGGACGCACATAATCAAGCTGCACCGCCCCTTTGTTGGTGCGTGGGTTATAACGAAACAGCCCTGAAACATTGTTGCCTTGGTCAAGCTGGTACAAAAACTTAACATCACCATAGCCGTAATAATCGGTAATATCTGGGTTATCATCGGGACGCTGTCCATCTTTTACGGCAGCACGCACCCAGACACGTGGCATGACGGTCAGTTTGCCCCATTCTGCCCCGCCCATGGCGTATAAGCGATTCCAAGAACGGGACACTGGGTCAGACTCACCATTAGAATGATGTACCGCCCCCACGCCCAGCATTCTAAGCTTGCCATTAAACGGCAAATCCGCCACCACAGGTTGCGTCAAGAAAATCTCAGGCTCATAATCGTGGGCACGAAACGGGCGGGAGTTGTTTTCATTATAAACTTGCCAATGCGACACCTGCGTGTAGCCTAGCCATAAATCCGCATCCGTCCCGAATAAGTTTTCTGCCGCTTTTGTCTTTAAAGACATTTGAAATTTTAATTCCGCTGCCCTAAGCTCATCAGGACTAAAGGTCTGCGTCCCTAGACTTGGCGAGGTGGGATTGCGGTTTGGTTGAGTGTTAAAATACAAAGGCAAAATGTAGTTGGCATTGTGCGGGCGTGCCGACCACAGACCACGCTCACTGTTTTTATCCAAATCAAACGCCAAGCTCAAAGGCGTATAACGTGCCAAAGCGTCCGCCGATAAACCGAGCTCCGTCAAGACCTTGGCGTCATTGGTCGTGGACTCCAGCTGGTCTTGAAAAGCCGTCAGACTTTCACCGTCTTCTTTTATGTCTGGTGCTAGTGCTGACACGTCTGTATCATTTACCATGACAAGCTGGGGGCTGCCTGTGATGGTGCGTCTGATGGTGCTAGATAAATCCACGGGGCGTTTTTGAGCAAGCGTACTTGGGGTATTATCCACCGCTAAACTATCAAAACACGCCAATCGCCCTGCATCACTGACAATCTGTGCACAACGAAAAAACAACGCCTGCTGTGTCTCAGGCATCACGAAACTGACCGTTGACGCTGTTTCTGCATGGCTTGGGCTTGTTAGATCTAGGGCTTGGCTGGTTTCGGTTACTTGTTCTGCTGTGAGAGCTTCTGCAGTTGCCGTTTGGGCGAACAGCACCGCCGTCATCGCCCATAATAAAGAATGAATACGCATGATAATTCCAATGCCAATTTTGGCAAAAAATGTCAGAGGGTTACAAAAAATGTCACAGCCTAAGGCACTGTCAAAAAACACCACCCAAAGACCATCTTTATAAAAAATAAACAAGCTGTATTTTAACTGAAAACGCCGACAGACTAAAGCACTATTTTAAACAGCTTAACTAAAGTTTCAGTTGATAAAAACTTAAACCTTCTCACTCATAACGCACGCCCTCATGAATGATATAGCCGCCTTGATGTCTGCCTGCAGGGTCATGATGCGTCCAATGCACAACGCCGCCTTGTTCATTATGCTCATACTCGCCATAAAACACGACGCCATCGCCCTGCTTTAATGCGTCAATACGAGGTGCAAGGTCAATATTATGTGCAATTAACACCGTATGACGACTGCCATCAAGCCGTACAATCATCTTTTGATGGCGACTGCCTTTTAGGTCGTCCGCTAGCAACTTCACCGCCTGCCCACAGCCCAGCACCTGCACATCAGACCGCCCTGCCTGATACGCACCCAAAATCTTTTTATTGTCACAAAAAGCGTCATCGCTGGCTTTTTCAGGCTGAGGGGCGTCCACTTGGGCAGAGGAAACCGTATCCCCAGACTGGCTCACCGCCCCGTCTTGGCAACCCCACAAACACATCGCCAGCAGCACACAGGACATCATAGATTGTTGTTTCATCTGTGTTCCTATATCAAAAGACACATTTGCACGAAAAATACCCACGGCAACTTAATTTAGCACCGTCAAAGCCTGCTCAAAGTCCGCCCGAGACACTTCACCAAGCTGCACCAAAGACAGTTTCCCTGCCTGATAATACAACAGTGCTGGCGGTCCAAACAGCCCATAACGTGCCAAAATTTCACGGCTTTGGGGCGTGGTATCTGTAATATCAAGGCGGACAAATCGCCAATCCATCATCGCTTCTGGACGCTCGGTGAACAAGGTTCGCTCCATAATTCGGCACTCTACACACCATTCAGCCGTCAGCTCCACCAACACCTTTTCTTCTTTTAATAATAAAGCGTCCAGCTCATCAAGATGGGTCATGCGTATGTCGTCATGCGTCTTTAGGCTTGAGGCTTGGCTGACACTAAGCTTATGCAAAGGACGCTTAGCGTCACGCTCGCCCATCGCCGCCCCCACGATAAGACACACCGACCACACCGCCAAAGCCGCCGCCAACGCACGCAAGAACAGCCACTTTGTCCGCCAAAAAAACACCGCCAAAGACAAGCACCATACCGCCCAAACACCCAAAACCCAAGGCGAAAAGAACACCCGTCCCACCAGCATAATCGCCACAAGCATGAGCATTAAACCCCCAAAAAACTGGGTACGCTCAAGCCACGCCCCTGTTTTTGGCATAAATCTGCCCTGTGCTGTACCCATCACTACCAAAGGCAAAGATAAGCCAAGCCCCAAGGCAAACAACGCAAAAAACCCAAGCCCTACATTGCCCGTTACAGACACCGCAAGCAACGCGCCCGCCATCGGTGCAGACACGCAAGGCGACAGCACCAACGCCGACAACGCCCCCGCCAGCATACTACCGCCCACACTGCCAAGTCTGTGGTCAGCCGCCCGAGACGCACGCCCGAGACGCTCTTTTAAAAAGACAGGCAAGCCAACCTTCAAATACCCCATCATCTGCAAGCCAAGCCCCACAAAAAACACCGCAAAGCCCAGCAGTATCCATGGATTTTGGAGCATACCGATAAAGCCTGCCCTCGCCCCAAGCCACGCCACCAACGCCCCGAAAATCCCATAGCTTGTCGCCACGCCCAGTCCATAAGCTGTGGTAAGCATGAAGGCTTTTCTTGGGGTGGGATTATGGCTTTTGGCGACAATGTTCGCTACGATGGGAATCATCGGATACACACACGCCGTAAACGCCAAGGCAATGCCCGCCAAGAACAGCAAAAACACCGCCAAAACAGGACGGCTTGTGAGCCCAAAACTGTCTGGCTTGGCAACTTTTAGGCTGTGGTCTAAGTGTCCATGAGTTGCCTCTGCCACTTCGCCTTGCTGTACAAAAGCGTCCATTGAAGCACCGTCTTGCATTTGGGGGGCGGTGTCATTTGACCCATCTAAAGTCGCCGCAAGCGATGTCTCATCTGCCGTATGAGTCGCCGCTGATTCTGTTGTCGCACCCATCACCAAATCCGTCACAGGCTCAGATGTGGCGGTCTTAGATGGGTCTGCTATCGGTTGGTCGCTGTCTTTTTCGGTGACCAGCGTGGGGACGATGGGTGCTACAACGCCCGCCTTAACATTGCCTACTTCGCTGTGTGGCAGCTTTGACGTATCTGCACCGCTTGGACTGGCTGTGCCTGCGGTGAGGTTCATGGCTGGTGTTAGCTTGCCCAAAGATAAGCTCACTGGCAGCTTTTCAGGTGGATAGCATAGTCCCGCCTTGGCGCAGCCCTGCCACGTCACAGTCGCAGAGGCATCCACCGTGCTGTCACCACTTTTTATTAGCCGTGTGGTGGCAATGACATCTTCCTCGAAAACCGCAACCTTGCCGAATGTCGGGTCATCAATGGTGGTGGGTTTTTTATCAAACCGCCAAGGCGTTGCCGTCACCCCCTCAGGTAATGCCAAGCTAAGCTTATCTTGATAAACATAATGGGCAGGCGTCACGCCAAAACGCACACTCAGCGTATCGCCAGACTGGCTCGCCATCACCGAAAACGCTTCCGTCACGGGCAGAAACTTCGGCTTAGACCCGAACAGCGTCAGAAGTCCGCCTGATGTTGCAAGGGGTGACGCGGTGACAATAGATGCACCGCTTTGGTCTGTATTGCTTTGTGCTGTGGCACTCTGAGCCAATCCAAAAAACACCACCCCAGCCAATAAAGCCTGACGGGTCTTTGTTAAGTGCGTATAAGTCGTTTTGTCTTGTTGCATTGATTTGTCCAACTAATTCCGCCAAAAGGAAAAGGACCTTATTTTAGCAGACTTTTTATAAAAAAAGCCGTGCCGAAGCCCAAACAAGCAGACGGGGTAACCATTTTTGTGCGATTAGGCAAGAATCAAGCAATAAACCGCCACATGCAATCCATTTATAGTAAATCAAACCCAGAATACACCATATTAGGGTTTTTTGCTCAAAGCGAGCTTGTCAAACCATAACGAAAAACCGTTCACCCGAAGGCGTAGCTTAAGGGCGAACGGTTTTGGTGGCTTCTGATGTTAAATCACTATGCCTAAAAAGCCACCAACAAGCGAGCATGACAGCCATTTTTTGGCATATGACATAAAAAGTAACACGCTCATTCACTTTGGGGCAAAAGTTGACAAATTTTGTCAACTTTGGGCATTTTTTAATACAAACCGTGCAAACAGTTACAAAAAGCAACAGAGTACACAAATGCTGGGACGCTTTGTTGCAAAACAAACGTTGGCAGTCTTAAAAAAACCTGTTATGCTTCGCACAGTCAAAAATCCCAAAACAGCGTCACCACCCACGGGACCACCCACGGGTGATTTTTCGGCACGTCAAATAAATGGGATTTTTATCAATGATATGAAAACAACCGACCTTTAAGGTCTTATCCGTGAACTTTTGGGGAATCTTTATGAAACACCTTCTTTTCGTGACCGCTTTGGGCGTGCTAAGCACAGCCACCGCTTTTGCCAATAACGCTCCTGCCATGCGTGGCGAATACGGCGTCATCACCCCACCACAGTCCGCCAATCTTGCCCAAAACCCCATCGCAGGACTGCCGACCCCTCATGCCGCCATTTCCTCTGTGGTTCACCTGCCGACTGTTCTAATCCCCCAAAGCACCCAAAACAACGGACAGCAGATTGATGTAACGCTGATTGATGACTTTATTGCAGACGTCTCTCCAAACGCCCGCCACTATCCGCCCAACTTCCCAAACCGCACCAGCTTGCACTACACCCGTGAGAACATCAAGCACCTGTCTGACTGGCTAGAACCTTATGCTACCGCTCCGAATGCTTCTTTTGAGGTGCTATTACGTGCTGCAAAAATCAATGGCATGGGCAGAAACTTAGACCTAGGCTCTGAATACGGCGTGCGTGCAAGCAATCACATCGCCAAAGCCCTGCAACTAAAACCCGACCATGACGAAGCGAATTTCCTATATGGCATGATGCTTTCGGAGGGTGGCGGTTTTAAAGAGGGTAAAAAATACCTTGACCGTGCAGCTGCCGCAGGCTACCTAGAGGCAGAACAAAGTCTTGCACAGTCTGACCTTTTAAATGATAACCGCAGTGCTGCTTTGCAACGCCTACAACGCCTGCAAACCCAGCACCCAAATAATGCCCAAATCACAGAACAAATCAACATCGTCCAAAATGGCGGTTACTATATTTGGGACATCAAAGACAGTGACATCAACATCAAGCCCATTCAGCGTTAATTAACGCCCAAACAGACCAAGCCCCGAACGCTTGGTCTTTTTATACCAAATACCCCAAAAAAAAGAAAATCCACACCGTTTAGCAAAACTGCTTATTTTTGTGTTTATTTATGTTCACAAAGGCATTTTTTTCAGGTATAATCATCAAAAGTACAATTATGCACTTTTATTTTTAGCCAATCAAAAAGAGCCGATTATGAGCGATAAATATAACCCCCAAGATTTTGAAAATCCACCCATTAACTGGATTCCTGCCATCGTGCTGCTATCAACCTTAGCGGTCGCGGTGACCGTTGTTCCTTGGTATCTATGGACCTACGGCGTCAGTGCCTCGGTGTGGATTTGGTTTTTTATTTTTATGGCCTGGACGGGCATAAGCATTACCGCAGGATATCATCGCCTGTTGGCTCATAAAACCTACGAGACCCACCCATTTATCAAATATTTTCTCGTACTTGGGGCAACGCTTGCCATCGAAAGCTCTGCCTATGACTGGTGTTCTGGACACCGTGAGCATCACCGCCATGTTGACCACGAGCATAACGACCCCTACTCATCAAGCCGTGGTTTTTGGTTCAGTCACATCGGCTGGATGCTAAAAAAATACCCAAGCGGCAATTACGACTATAAAAATATCCCCGACCTAAAAAAAGACAAAGTACTTGAACTGCAGCATAAATATTACGGTTTTTGGGTAGTACTGACCAATGTCGGCATTGTCGGGGCGTTGGGCTTAATGCTGGGAGATTTATGGGGAACGCTGCTTGTGGTGGGCGTGCTACGTATTGTTTTGACGCACCATTTTACTTTCTTTATTAACTCTTTGTGCCATATGTTCGGAACACGTCCGTACACAGATGAAAATACCGCTCGTGACAACCCCATCTTGGCACTGTTCACGTGGGGCGAGGGCTATCACAACTATCACCACCACTTCCAGTACGACTACAGAAACGGCATTAAATGGTGGCAATACGACCCAACCAAATGGTTCATTGCAGGGCTTTCAAAAATCGGACTGGCCACCAATCTAAAGACCGTGGACGATTTAACCATTCGCCATGCTGAACTAACCATGAAATTCAAGCGTGCCAAAAAAGAACTTGAAAAGCGTGAAATGAGCCTTGATGAGCGTTATCTTGCCTTTAAAGACCGCATTCATACAGAATACGCAGCCTTTTTAGAAACCGTGGAAGAATGGCATGCCCTAAAAGCCGAGGCGGTACGTCTAAAAAAAGCGGAACTTTCAGAACACTTCCAAGACGCTGAAACCCGCCTAAAAGAACGCTTCAGTCAAGTCGAAGAGAAAATCACCGCTCACGGGCAAGCCATCGAAGAGGCATTTACCAGACTAAAAAGAAAAACCGCCTAACCCCTAAAAAAATACCATTCCTGCTTTCTCCCACCCTTTGTGCCATCACAAAGGGTCTTTTTTATGTCAAAAAGAAACACCGCCATAACCATCATGACGGTGTATCTTTTTGATAAAGCCAAAAAAAAATCTCAACCATTTAGCTTTTTATATTAGGCTTTTAAAGCAATACGGCTTCAGCCCTAAAGTCCATCAAGAAACTTTTAAAAAGTCTGTCATGCACGCCTGCAATGAACCTACCACCGCCTTGCCCACCACCTGCGGACGAGAAGTCGGGTCGATGACAGCGGTCGCCACTTCCGTCAAAGTGACGGTCTGAGGGGCTTTTTCTGTCACACAGCCGCAGATGTTCTCAGAGACCTTGGTCTGCGTTTCCGGCATCATGACAAGTGTTGCCATTTTCCAGTATTGGTTAGCGGTAAGCTCGCTTTGGCACTTTTGTTTAACAGCTGTCTGAAATACTGACATGCCCGCATTGGTTACCGCACCTGTAGCGGCATTCGGGTCTAAGGTGCCTGTGGTCGCACAGCTTGACAATGCCAAAGCGGCTGTGGCCGTCATAAGAAATTTTTTCATAAATGCTCCATAGATAGAATAAAATGGCGTCATTATAGCATA
>JAUNEE010000024.1 GCA_030525705.1 Moraxella sp. | reverse complement strand
CCTTTTTAAGAAAACCCCCTTACAGCAAGATTGTGAGGGGGTTTTTGGTTGGGGGTCTTCCTTATTAAAGCTGTGAATTTTCGAATTTATTATAATAAATTATCCATATTCTTGTCAGAATATGGATAATATTGTTTTAGATAAAGTTTTACTTAAGGAGGGTATCTATGTTGCAAAAGCGATTACTAGGGTTTTTTCTTGGAGGGTGGTTGGTGTTGTCCAATACTGCGTTTGCAGGGTTTTCTGGTATTTTGGGAAAATTAAATGATTTGGTTAATGAAATTAATTTGCCAAGTATTGTGACAAACCAAGAGGGTGAGCTGTCAAATTCAAATACTTCATCAAAAATGACCGTGGATGGCGTTGGTGATGATCAATATTATGATGAACACACAGGTTTGATGTGGTATGTGTGCCGTGTGGGTAGTGGCGGAATTGAAGAGCTTGGAATTGCAGGGCGAATATGTCGGACTTATACGCCAGATTTGATTGCTTTGGGTGAGGTGGATACCGAAGAATATATTGCCAATTTTATCAATGCTAAAAATTTTGGTGGCTATCATGATTGGAGATTACCTACGGTGCATGAAGTAGAGAGTTTGCGAGTTGCACATTGCCAAAAATGGGATGGGGTTGCTAGTGGCACAGCTTTGACAGAAAAAGGACGTGTGCAGACCTACCGCAGAGCTACTCGTTTATCACTTGATGAGAGAGGTAGTCAAATACAGGTTGATGATTGTGCTAGCACCAAGGTTTTAGAAGATGATAATGGCGGTGCTTTGCGATTTATATCACAAAATCAACCCGTGCCAAGTTGGCAGGTGTATATTTCCGACCCAAGATATGTCAATGACACATTAATTCGAGTACGTGGCGGTAGTGAAAATGACCAGTATTACGCCATGGAAATCGATGAAGTGGGGTCTACAACCACAGGTTCTATTTTTTCCTATGTACTCAAAGGTGTGGCAAATCCAAGAGAAAATATGTATTTTTTGATAGTGCGTCAGCACGCAGCACCGAAAAGTTTTTAAGATAAATAATAATGATGTTAAAAGCCAAGATTTGATAGTCTTGGCTTTTTGATCGGTGATTCAATAGAGAAAAGTGATTCGCAAGCACAAATGGCGGTGTTGAGTGTGTTTATAAATTGATGACTAATCAAAGCATTAAAGGGTGGATTTTGTAATAACACAGAGAAAAGCTCAGTTGACCCGTTCTATTTTGAAGGAAGGTGATGATATTGTGTTTAACGAAGAAGGTGCAATGAAGTTATTTAAGGGGTTTTGGTGTGATTTTTTAAAAATGCAATAAATTGCAAGGAGGCTGGGCTTGCGCTTAAAATAATTGTAATTTCGTTTGCGTTTTCGGTTTTGATTTGGAATTATGTTATAAAGATTGTTGCTTGCAGGGTCTAGTAGGAACATAAAAGCTATATTTAAGCATTGATATAAGCATGGCTATCCAAAAGCCATAAGGTGAGCAGGTTTTTTGCGAGTGTGGCTTTTTCTGGCAATCCCAAAAGATGGGTCGCAAGCTTGCGGGCGTCTTCCAATAACCGCTCATCTCGGACAATGTCAGCGATATAATACCCCATGTCCCCTGTTTGGCGTTTCCCAAGCAGCTCCCCTGCACCTCGTAAGGCTAAATCTTTTTCGGCGATAACAAAGCCATCGCTGCTGTCTCGCATGACGTTTAGGCGTTCTGTGCCTGTTTCTGATAGGGGTGCTTGATATAAAAGTACGCAAAAGCTTTTGGTGGCACCGCGTCCGACACGCCCACGCAGTTGGTGTAGTTGTGACAGTCCCAGCCGTTCGGCATTTTCGATGACCATCAAAGAGGCGTTTGGTACGTCCACACCCACCTCAACCACTGTGGTTGCTACCAATAAATCCACTGTACCTGCCTTAAAATCCGCCATGACTTTTTGTTTTTCATCGGCTTTCATCTTTCCATGAACCAGTCCTACCCGAATGGGCAAGTTTTCTTTGATGTCTTCGTACATTAGTTCTGCCGACTGTGCATCTAATGCGGAGGATTCTTCAACCAAAGGGCAAATCCAGTAGGCTTGCTTGCCTTCTTGGCAGTTGATGGCGACACGGGAGAGAACTTCATCACGGCGATTTCTGTTGATGGTGACGGTGGTGATGGGCGTGCGATTCGGTGGCAATTCATCAATCACCGACACATCCATGTCGCCATACATACTCATCGCCAGTGTTCTAGGAATGGGCGTGGCGGTCATGGCAAGCTGATGCGGTGTGCTACCCATCACACCTTTGCCAGATAATTTAAGACGTTGTTCTACACCGAAACGGTGTTGTTCATCGATGATAACCAAGCCTAATTTGGCAAAATTAACGCTGTCTTGGAATAGAGCGTGCGTACCAATCACCAAGTCCACGGTATTTTCACTGATGGCGTGAAGCATGGCTTGGCGTTCCTTTTGGCTTTGTTTGCCCACCAAAAAACCAACGGTTATGCCAAGCGGTTCGAACCATTTTTTAAAATTCTGCCAATGCTGTTCCGCTAGGATTTCTGTCGGTGCCATTAGTGCCACCTGCCAGCCACCATCTAGGGCATGACAAGCACACAAGGCGGCAACGAGCGTTTTTCCCGCACCGACATCGCCTTGCACCAGTCTTAGCATGGGCTTTGAATTTGTTAAATCTGCTACCGTTTCTTTAATGACACGTTTTTGGGCTTGGGTGGGGGAGAAGGGTAGGTTGGCTAAAAGTTGCTCTGCTAGGGGGCTGCGTGCTACGCATTTGGGGGCTTTTTGGGCAAAAAGATTGCCTCGGCGGAACATAAAGCCCATCTGGTGTGCGGTAAGCTCTTCTAAAATGAGCCGTTGGCACGCAGGGTGACTGCGGTCTTTTAAGGCGGTGAGCATGGCAGTTTGGGTGAAAATGTCGGCGTCACTGGGCGGCATATGCACAAGTTTTAGGGCAGATAATAAATCATCATTATAAAGCTGAATGCCTACCACCTTAAAATCCGCCGTACTCAAGCAGCTTAAAGTTTCTTTGCTTAGGCTGTTTAAGGCTAGGCGAACCAGCTGGCGTAATTTATTCTGGTGTAGTCCTTTGACGGTGGGATAAATGGGCAAAAGTCCCGTGCTGTCTGTGCGAGTGCCTGTGATGTGGTATTCTGGGTGGGCGATTTGGACGCCAAAACGGCTGATTTTTATTTCGCCAAACGCACTGATTTTTTGCCCGACAACCATTATTTCAAGCAGGGCGGGGTAGGTTTTGAAAAATTTTAGTTCCAGCTGTCCTGTGCTGTCGCTTAATATGACAGACAGTCCTCGGTTTTTTTGGACGTGGGTGATGGTGCCTGCCACAAGGCAGCTCATGCCGTGGCTGACTTGGGCGATGGGTATGACACGGCTTTTGTCCTCGTAATCACGGGGCAAATGCAAGAGTAAATCGAAAATTCTTTCAATGTCGAGTAAAGCCAGTTTATTGGCTAAGGCTTGTCCGACAGACGGCAAGGCGGTGATGGGCAAGCAAGCAATGGGGGTAGTGGTATGCATAGAATAAAATTTTTTTCTATCACGATAGCACATTGCCCTCATCTATGCAAGCTTGAAAAACGGAAGCTTAAGCCTTGCGGTGCTGGCGGAATTTTTCTAAGGCGGCGTCAAAGCGTGCCATGCCCTCATCAATATCCTTAAAGTCAATGATGAGCGAGGGGGTGAACCGCACCACGTCCGCCCCTGCGACAAGACACATCAGCCCTTGGGCAGCGGCAAGCTCAACCACGTCCTTGGCGTGTCCTTGGTAGGCGTCTTTTAGGACGCAGCCGATGAGCAGCCCTTTGCCACGCACGCTTTTAAAGACGTCATGACGGGCGTTAATGACCTGGATTTTTTCTAAAAAATAGGCGTGGCGTTCTGTGACGCCTGCAAGTAGGGCGGAGTTGTTGATGATGTCAAAGACTTCGCCTGCGACTGCACATGCCAAAGGGTTGCCACCGTAAGTTGTGCCGTGGTCGCCCACGGTGAGCTGACGACCAGCTGTGGCGGTGGTCAGCATGGCTGCGATGGGGAAGCCGCCCCCCAAAGCTTTGGCGGTGGTAAGTACGTCAGGCGTGACGGGCGTATCCATGTAGGCGAAGAGCGAGCCTGTGCGTCCCATGCCTGTTTGGACTTCATCGAAAATCAGCAAGGCATTATGTTTATCACATAAGGCACGTAATGCGATCAAAAATTCAGGCACGGCAGTGATGACACCACCCTCGCCTTGCACCGGTTCAATGATGACGGCGCAGGTTTTGTCGCTGATGAGGGCTTCTACGGAGGCGATGTCGTTGTATGTGGCGTGGTGAATGTTCGGTGGTAAGGGGGCGAAAGCGGTGGCGTATTTTGGCTGTCCGCCTGCTGAAACCGTGAACAGTGTGCGACCGTGAAATGACTGGGTGAAGCTGATGATTTCGGTTTTTTCGGGGTGCTGGCTTGCACCGACTTTTCTGGCGAGTTTTAGGGCGGCTTCGTTCGCTTCTGCTCCTGAATTGGCGAAAAATGCCAAGTCTGCGAAAGTATGCTCGGTGAGTTTTTTGGCAAGCTCGATGGCGGGCAGGTTGGTGTAGACATTGGATAAATGCCAGAGCTTTTTTGCCTGTTCTGTCAGGGCACAGATGAGGGCGGGGTGACTGTGCCCCAGTGCCAAAACAGCAATCCCACCAGCAAAATCAATGTATTCACGCCCCTCGCTGTCCCACACCCGAGCACCTTCCCCACGCTCAGGAATAAAGTTGGCAGGGTGATAAACAGGCACAAAATAGCGGTCAAAGTCTTGGCGGCTTGCGGTCATGGGCGTTCCTTATCGGTTTTTGGTGTTTTTAGTGAGTTGGGTGCGTTTTTAGGCATAAAAATCTCACATTCTGTGCTACACCATAGCAGACAACTGCCAAGTACGTCAATATGCTTTGGGAAAAATGCTTAAAACGCTGGTCAGTGGCAGAGTTTATCACAAAAATACCAAACGTAAAAACACGCCACTGACAACACTGGCACGCTGTTTGCACGTTTTTTTGTGCCGATTTTATCGTTTAAGGGGAGTATGATGGGTTTTTCAAAGCAGTTTATGCGGGTGGTTTGTTTGCCTGTGGTGGTTTTATTGGTTGGGTGTGGCACAACGCCTGCCAAAAGCCAAAGTCAGTCTTTTGCGGTGGAAACGCCCACGCCAAAAGTTGCCTTGGTGCTGGGCGGCGGCGGTGCTAAGGGTTTGGCACACGTGGGGGTGATTGCTGAGCTTGAAAAGGCGGGTATTCGTCCTGATGTGGTCATTGGTACCAGTGCGGGGGCGATTGTTGGCAGCATCTATGCCAGCGGTAAAACGGGCGATGAGCTTGTGGTGTTGGCACAGGATTTCGATGTGATGACGCTTTTGGACATTAGCCCGTCCCATCAAGGGTTGATTGAGGGCAAAAAGCTACGCCAGTATGTGAATGCACAGGCAGGGGCGGATATGACAAAATTCCCCAAAAAGCTCGGCGTGGTGGCGACCGATGAGACAGGGCAAGCGGTACTATTTACAACAGGCGAGACGGGGCTTGCTGTGCAGGCGTCTTCAAGCGTACAAAAGCTGTTTATCGCCCCACGCATTCCTGAACCGTATGGCAAAAAATACTATGATGGTGGTGCGTCCGCCCTTGTGCCAGCACGTTTTGCGAGAAATTTTGGGGCGGATGTGGTGATTTCTGTCGATGTGCTTGGTGAGCCAAAGCCCGCCCCAGCCAAGACCACGCCTACCACGCCACCCACAGTGACAGTGCGAACAACGGATACGGGTATTCTTGCGAACATTGGCGGTCAGGCGGTGTCTGTGCCTATTGATTTTTCAAAATTGCCTTTCGATGTGCGTGGACTGTTTCCGTCTGAGCAGACCTTGTCTGTACCACCTGAGCTGTGGTCAGTGGTACAAAATCCCGACAGCATTTGGCAAAAACTTGAGCAAAGTTATGCGCGCATGGACGCTGCGGACATTGCTGCTAGTAGTGTCGTTTTGCGTCCTAAGCTAGATGGGCTAAGCGTGTTCGACACCACCGACCCAGAAGCGATGATACAGGCGGGGCGTGAGGCGGCGATAGAAAATCTGCCTGCCATTCGTCAAGCGATGTCGCCTTGAGTTTTTGGGGGATTGATAAACAGGAAGGCCGTGCGGTCAGTGTGCAGGCGAGCGGCTAAGTGTCACTAAAAAGCCTGCCACGTGCCCATCAGCGGTGTGTAGATTTTCAAGCTGGCACTTTAGCCCGTGCAATTCTCCGATACGCCAAACGATAGACAGCCCAAGTCCGCTGCCGTTTTCTTTTTGACCGCTGGGGCGAAAAAATCGTTCCGACAGCCGAGCGAGGTCTTCTTTGGCGACTCCATGCCCGTTGTCACGTACTGCGATGTGGTCTTTTTGGATTTCTAGGGTAATGGTGCTGTGTGGTGGGCAGTAGCGAATGGCGTTGTCGATGAGATTTCTTAGCATAAGCTCAATCAGCGTGGGGTTGCCGACCAAAGACAGCGGCGTGTCTGACAGCTGGCGTTTTAGCTGGCTGTGTTTTTCTCGGGCGGCAAGGTTGCTGTCTTTTAGGACGCTGTCGCTGAGTGACAGCCAGTCGATTTCACTAAGTGTCTCGGGCGATAGCGGTACATCGGGAGCGAGTTTGGCAAGAATGAGCAGCTGGTCGATGAGGTGCGTGCTTTTTATGGTGGCGTTTTTTATGGCAAGTGTCCGCTCAAGCAGGGCGGTGTGGTCTGTGTGACTGTCATTAAGCTCACTGACTGCCGTCTCTAGCATATCCGCCTCCAATCTTAAGGCAGTCAAAGGGCTTCTTAATTCATGGGCGGCGTCCGCAGTAAAACGCTCCTCACGGGCAAGCGTGTCCGAGACTTTCACAAACCAATGATTTAAGGCGGTTACCAAAGGAGCGATTTCTTTGGGGACGGGGGTGTCGATGGGGCGATCGTCTTGGACTTGGCGATGTGCCAGACTTTCGCTGACTGTGCGTAATGCTGAAAAGCTACGCCGCACCGACCACCATACTAAAATAACGAATAACAACAACCCAGCCAAGGCAGGCACGCTTTGGGCGATGAGTGAGGTGATGATAAGCTCTTGGCGGCTTTCTAGGTTTTGACCGACAGCGACCAGTCGCCCCTCTTGGGTTTTTATATAAAACAGTCGCCAACGCTCCGCCAGTGAACCGCTTTCTTCTGTATTTAGGCGGTTGTAAAAGCCTGTCTCTTGCTTAAGAGAGAAGTGTTTGCCGTTGTCATCAGCCAGCAGTAACCGACCCTCCTTCGACCATACCGCAAAGCCCATGTGGTCTTCATCACTGCCACCTAGCCGTTCAAGAAATTCTTCATCAAGCACGCGTGTGGGTGCGTTGTCATCTAGGCTTTGGGTGGTGACAGACAGGGCGTGTGCCAGCTGAATGACTTGGGTGTCGCCCATTTCGCTCATTTCTTCCCATAGCTGCAGATTGGTCACTGCCATCACCGACAGCCAGATGGCAGGCAGCCCGATGAGCAGGGGTTTTAAGAGGCGGCTTTGGATACTTTTACTGGGCTTTTTTTGGGATTGTTTTGGCATGGCTTAGGCGTGAGCGGGGTTTAGGTAGTAGCCGATGCCTCGCTTTGTTAAGATGACATCGCTGGCGAGTTTTTTTCTGAGGTGATGGATATGCACCTCGATGGCATTGCTGTCAATGTCACCTGCCCAGCCGTATAGCTTGTCTTCTAAGGCGGCTCGGCTGATGACTTTTTTTGGGTTTGCCAGCATTTCTTCTAAAATGGCGATTTCTTTTTGGGTGAGGTCAATCACCTTGCCTTCGTATAGGATTTCTTTGGATTGGGTGTTTAGGCTAAGCTTGCCGTGGCTTATCACGTCATAACTGCGACCTTGGCTGCGTCTGATGAGTGCCTGCAGGCGTGCAACCACTTCATCTAAGGCGAATGGCTTCACCAGATAGTCGTCCGCCCCTGCGTTTAATCCTGCCACACGGTTGGCGATGGCGTCACGGGCGGTGATGATGAGTACAGGCGTGCTAATGCCCTGTTTTCTGATGTTGTCTAGGAGGGTCATGCCATCCCCTTTTGGCAAGGTCAAATCCAAAAGCACCGCATCGAAATTGCCATCAAGGCAAGCAAGCTCGCCCGAGCGTGCATCACTAAAATGCTCCACTAAAAAATGATGGGCGTCAAGTCCTGCTTTTATGGCAGTGGCGATGGCAAGGTCGTCTTCGATGAGGAGGATTTTTGGCATGGTGGTTTGTCGGTGATGTTTTGGTTATCATACCCAAAAAAGCTTAACAGAAGCTTAAGTTTCGGGTTTATTTTTTTATATTAAAATAAAGCGGCTAAGCTAGGGGCGGTCTATGTCATCAAATAGCCATTCTCGTTTTAGGGGGTAGTTTTTTCTTAGGCTGTCAAAAGCGGCAGCAGGCACGCATTCGCCGTCAATGGCAGAGTTTAGAGCAGCGGCGTCTTTTTTTAAGTCATAAAATTCCTGTAGGGCAAAGCGGTCGCCTTGGTGCAGACGGGTTTTTAGGGCTGAAAAGTGGTAAGGGCTTTCTGGCAAATGGTCGGTGAGTGTGGATAGAATCGGTAAATCAAACGCCCGACAAAACGCTTGATAAATCATGTCCGTGCCACGCAGCTTGGCGTCTAGGGTGTAGCCTGCGATGTGGGGCGTAGCAAATGTCACCGCACCGATGAGCGTACGACTGGGCGTGGGTTCTTTGGCGAATACGTCTAGCACCGCTTGCCGTCCTGTTTTTTTTATGTCTGCCAAAAGGGCGGTTTCATCGATGATGCTGCCTCGTGCGGCATTGATAAGCAAGGTGTCTGGTGGGAGGGCGTCTAAAAACGCACGGTCTATCATTTGCCATGTGGGGAAGTCGCCTGTTTTTGTGAGCGGTGTGTGCAGGCTTATCACATCACAAGCATATAGTGCGGTTTTGCTTTGGTTTAGGTCGGACGCTGGCAAAAACGGGTCATAGCCCACCACCTGCCAGCCGAGTTTTTTTGCGTAGCGTGCCAGTGTGCCACCGATATGCCCAAGCCCGACAATCCCAAGGCGAATGGGCGTGGTAAGGCTTTCTGGGCGGGCATTTAAGATGGCGGTGATGACGTACTGGGCGACTGAGTGTTTGCTTGAGCCAGCCGCTGAGGCGAAATCCACCCCCATTTTTTTTAGATAGGCTGTGTCCACATGGTCAATGCCCAGTGTCGCTGCTCCGACAAAGCGGGGTAGATTTGGCAAGGCGGCTAGGCTGTTTTCATTAATGCGTGTCACCGAGCGGATAAACAGTGCGTCTGCAGGCATGTCAGCGTGGGCAAGGAGGGTCCTGCCGTGGGCGGTGGTGAGTTTTATGTTGTCATGACGAGAAAGGTAGGCGTTAAGCCCTGCGATGTTCTCATCGGCGAGTACGTGTATCATGGTGTTTTAGGTTCGGTTGTGTCGTCTTGTTTGGGTGAAAAGATTTCATCTTTATGTTCAGACAGCCATTCACGCCAGACGGCAAGGGCGATGGCAAGCACCACAGGACCGATGAACAAGCCCACAAAGCCGAATGCCGTCAATCCGCCCAATACCCCAATAAAAATGATGATAAACGGGATTTTTGTTGCGCCGCTAATCACGATGGGTCGGATAAGATTATCCACCCAACTAATCACTAAAATCCCCCACAGTGCCAGCCCAATGCCCTCTGTGACCATGCCGTTTGAGATAAGCCAAAGTGCCACAGAGCCCCACGCAAAGGGCGTGCCAAAGGGAATCAGTGCCGCCACAAAGGTTAAAAGCGTCAGTAAAAGTGGGTTTGGTGCATGGGCGAAAACATAGCCGATGCCCGCCAAAAGTGCCTGAGCCAAAGCGGTCAGACCGATGCCATAAACCACCGCTTGCGTGGTCGCACCGACAGAGTCGATGTAGCCGTCAATGCGGTCGCCGATGATGTTTCTTAAGGCTTGGCGGATTTGGGCGATGAGGTTTTTACCATCTCGAAAAAAGAAAAACAGCGTCATCAGTGCCATGCCCAGCTTGGCGACGCCTTTTAATACCGCATCGAAAGCGATTTTGCCATAATATAAATGCGACTGAATCCACGCCCGAAAGGCTTCCATCGTGCCTTCGGGGTTTTTGTTCATTTCAAGTAGGCTGTTTTGGACTTGTTCGCCAATGACGGGCAGATTTTTTATGAAGTCTGGCAAATCAACATAGCCTGACTCAATGCGATGAATGAGCGTGCTGTAAAGATTTAACGCCTCATGCTGCAAGAAAAACGCCCCGATGATGAGCGGAATACCGATGATTAACGAGATGGTCATCGTCATAATCAAGGCACTAAAATTCGGGCTAAATTTTACCTTGGTATGAAAAAAGGTATAAATTGGAAAAGTCACATAGGCTAAAATCGCCCCCCACAAGGCAGGTACGATAAAAAACTTCACCACCTTAAAACACAAGATGAACAAAATAACCAGCAAAGTAATGGCGAGCAGGCGTTGGATAATGAGTTCTTTGTTCCAGTGTTCTATCATGGGTGCGCTAATTATAAAAATGACAAAAAAGTGTGCTTATTATGCACCACTTTTCGTCTTTGTGCTTGGGTTTATTTGTAGTTTTTTGCCAAAAAAGTTTACTTAAGTTTAACATGGATTGGCGAGTTTTTCACACCTCATTAAAAATCACCGCTCATGCCATCGTTCAGTCAAATGCAACGCCCCATCAAAACTGACAATGCTAGAAACCTGCGTGCCGTACGGGTAAGAAAAAATACCCTCGGTGTGGGTCTTTGGGATAAAAATCGAAGATAGTGCGAGCTCTGCTTGGGCGGACAGTCCTGTGTGTGGCAGCTGGTTTGTCGGGGATTGGCGGGGGTCTTTTAGAATGTCAAAGGCGGCATCGTGCCAGTTTTGGTTGGTGGCGATAAGTGGTAGGACTTCTTGGGTGACCCGCTGTCTTAGGCGTTCACACTTATGCCAAGGCGTGTCGGGCTGTCCGTTGGATAAAATGTGCAGACCGTGGGCAAGCGGTGTGATGGGGTGACCTTGGTTGTTTAAAAGCAGAGCGGTTTTTTCGTCTCCGATGATAAGGTTAAAGCCCTCGTAATCCCTTAATGCCAACCCACGGGCGAACGCCAACGGCGACAGCTCACCTGCAAGATACTCACGGACAATCTGCCCCCGAGAGGTAGAAAACGCCTGCTGTTTTTGGGATAAATCCCGATAATTTAAAATCACTGCCCATTTGTGCGTCTTTGGGTGAATGCCAAGCCAAGTCCCGCCTTTTTCCAAATCTTTCCCCGCAAAAATCCCCTCGTCCCAAAGATGAGCAGGCAGGCTGTCTCGATGAAAAAACTCGTCTCGGTTGGATAATAACACCAAAGGCACTCTGTCGGACAGTTGCCATGCCAATGCCACAATGCACATAATTCCCCCTTTTTTCTCATCATACGCAAATTTCATGGCAAATACAAGTCAAACCCAAGCCAAATATAAGCCCAAACAAAAAGTACTTGCCAAGCGATTAGTAATGTTATATTATAATGATAATCACGCTTCAATGTGATTTTTCTTAGTTAAAGAAGGAGTGCGTCATGCAAGTGTTAAGTTCTTTGAAATCTGCCAAAAATCGCCATGAGGATTGCCAAGTGGTACGTCGCCGTGGGCGAGTGTTCGTGATTTGCAAATCCAATCCTCGTTTTAAAGCGGTGCAGGGTATGCGTAAGAAAAAATAAACCAAAGACGTCGTAAAACACCCCAAAAGCGGATACTTTTGGGGTGTTTTTTAGGCTTTATTTAGGATTTCTGTGACGGCTCGGACGCCTTGGTTTATCGCTCCGTGCATATACGGCTCCCATGAGGCATCGCTGTTGGCAAAGTGGATATTGCCGATGGCGGTCTGGGCGAGAGCTTGGGTAGCGGCGGCGGTGTCTTCATCATCATAGAGAATGTTTTCTTCGTAGCTGTAGCCGTGACTCCAGCGGTTCACTGTCACTGCCAGCACTTTGTCTTTTAAGCTGTCATTTGCCAAGGAGAAAATCTCAGATAGTTGGTCGATGGCGTCTTTTTCAAAGTCGCTAAAGCGTTTTGTGAAGACTTCTGTGCGTCCGACTTGGCACGCCGTCCGCAAATCCTTGCCCGTGCCGTAGGGTACAGGTACACGCACCATATGCACCACCATCGGTTCATCGGGGCTGTCGGGGAACTGGTAGCCACCCATGCTGACAGGGTAGTCTAGCATGACCAAAACATAGGGCGATTTCGGTGCATAAAGGCTGTGCGTGCCAAGGGTTTTAAAGGCTTGCCAGTCTTTTAGGAGTAGCTTGGTGTAGATGAGTGGAACTTTGACGTTTTGGGCGAAGGCGGCTTTTTTGTCGTCTTTCATTTCAGGTACAAGATAAGGCATAAGGCGGTGATTGCCTGCCATGATGGCATGACGGGCGGTGACTTTAAACAGCTCGCCGTCTTTGACATAGCCAAGCGTAACCCTCTCCCCGCTGTTCTCGGCTTTTATGCAGGTGGCGTTTAGACGAAGCTGCACAGGGCTGTCCGCTTTGTCCAGCTGTTCATAATCAAAGACGTCCATCACCACCGCTTCCATGGCGGTCATGCGGCCGTAGTCGGTGCTGGTGGAGACGGCAGGAATAAGTCCACGCACTAAAAGACGGGCAACCGAAGCGTTGCCATCTGGGAAGTGATAAATGTACGGCTCGCTGTGGTATTCTTCCATGTCCACGCCCAGACCTGCTGTGGCAGGATAGCCCTCACCGATGGCGTCATAGGCGGATAGGTGGTCAATACCAAAGCCCCAGTATTCAAGACACACGTCCTCAAGCAGACTGATGATGGCGGGGCTGGCTTTGACGTGTTCTTTTAAAAATGTGTCATAGCTAATGTTGCTTAAAAATGCTTCTCGCTTGCCCTTTGGCATATCGCCCAGATAGTCTTTTGGGGCGTCAATCATCTCAAGCAACGCTGCCTTATCCTCGTCCGCCAAGGGAAAACTGTCAATGGCGGCTTTTAGACTGTCGGATTTTTCTAGGGTGTGCAAGACCACACGGCTTTCACCAAAGCTGGCTTTGTTAAAGAAAATGCCTGAACGTAAGCCGTGACGTTCGTTAAAATTTTGGTCAAAAAAGTTGTCGAACTTTTTATAATCGATGTCCAGCTTTTCCATCAAAGCGGTGATGTCGGCGTTGAAATTGGCTTTTGGGCTGTCAAAAGACTCACTGCCACCATAAGTTAGACGCATACCGCCAGAAAAGTGCATTTCGTTTCTTTTGGCATGACCGCCGAAGTCGTCGTGGTTGTCTAGGATAAGAATGCGTGCGTTCGGGTGGGCGTCTTTAAAAAGATATGCCGAGGTCAGTCCACTAATGCCCGCCCCGACGACGACAAGGTCGTATTCGCCCATGTCTTTGGCGGTGTTAAGGTCGAACTGCTTTTTCTGCCAAGACAGCTCGTGTGCTACCTCGAAGCTGCCATCGTGGTTGCCACGTAGCCCATCTTTGGCGGGTGGGTAGTTTTTCGGTTTTGGGCTTGGGGAGTTGGGAGCGGCTGCGGCGGGGGTTTTTGGCGGGCTATTTTCGTGGCAACCCGTTAAGCCTAGGCTTGCTGTGCCAATGCTTATCGCCACACCATTTAAAAAGTCTCTTCTTGTAATGCTCATAGTCACCTTGAAAATGTTTTGAATAGAAAATGGATTGAGTGGTTGTTGGAAGTTAGTGTTCCACGTGGAACTTGGGTTTGTCCGTATAGTTCAGTGAGAAGCTGGGGGCGACATTATATAGCAATTTCATCTCAAAGCCTATCAAAACCATTCCCTCTGAGTGATGTCTGCGGGTGAAACGGTTTTTCATTGGGGTTTGATAAGTTCACCATGAAAGAAAAAACGTCATCGGGGCGTATTTTGGGCTTGGTTGGTGATAAAGTCCTTTTAAAAAATCGCCACGGTTTTTAGGGGGTCAACAAAAAAGCCCAAGCACCGCTTGAGCTTTTTTGTTACATCCAGTCTCGTTCGCCCTCGCCGAGCGTATCTATGGGCAGGCGTGTGACAAGTACTTGGTCGATTTTATAATGGTCAACGTCCACCACCTCGAATTTTAAACCCTCATGAATGACGAAATCAGCAGGGCGGGGAATTTTACGCAAGCGGTACATGATAAAGCCCGCCAAGGTTTCATAGTGATCCCAGTCGGTGAATTCACATTCCAAGGCGTGCTTGACGTCATCAATCGGTGTGCTACCATCAATCAGCCAAGAAAGTTCGTCACGCTTGATGATTTGTTGTTCTTCTTCGATGGGGGCGACCCAGTCACCCATCACCGTCATCATAATATCCGACAGCGTAATAATGCCGACCACAAGGGCGTATTCATTAATGACGACCGCTAGGTCTTCTTTGTTGGCACGAAACTTATCCAAAAGCTCGGACAAGGTCAGTGTATCAGGAATGAGTAGGACGTTTCTGATGGTGCTTTCGTGGATATTTAAGATGGATTGGTTGTTTAAAATCCGCACCAAAATGTCCTTGGTGTCCACATAGCCGATGATGTCATCGATGCCTTTACCGCAGACCAAAAACTTGGAGTAAGGATACTCAGCGATTTTCTGGCGAACGCTGTCCTCGCCCTCATCTAGGGTAAAGTAGACCACGTCCTCACGCACGGTCATCGATGATGGCACGGTGCGTTCTTCAAGCTCGAAGACGTTTTCGATGAAGTGCTGTTCTTGTTGTAGTACCACGCCCGCTTCCGCCCCTGCGTCCACGATGGCAGAAACATCATCGAAGGTGATGTTGTCTTCTCGGGTGGTGTCGACTTTAAAAATGCGAAAGATGAGATTGGCAAGGGCGTTGATGAGCCATGCCAAGGGTTTGCAGACTTGAATGGTGAGTAAAACAGGGTTAATCACCGCCAGTGCCGCCCTTTCAGGGTTAATCATGGCGATGCGTTTTGGGATAAGGTCAGCAAACAAAATAAACAGCAAGGTCACCACAAAAAAGGAAGCGAAAAAGCCGATGTTATCAAGATACGCCCCTGCATAAAACGGGCGAATCATCTCCACAAAATACGGACGCAGTGCCGACTCACCGACAATACCCCCCAAAATGGCAACGGCGTTTAGACCGATTTGGGAGGTGGCGAAAAAGTTGGCGGAGTTTTCTTGGAGTTTTAAAACTTTGTCAGCACGCTCATCGCCAGATTCTGACAAAAGCTTGAGTTTGAGCTTTCTTGCACCTGCCAGTGCAATTTCAGAGATGGAAAAAAAGCTTGATGTCAAAATCAGCAAAAAAATCATCATTAGATTTGGCAACAAGTCCATAAGAAGTTTTTATACCTTTATTTGTGAATAATGAAATATGTCAAATGATTAAAGAGGCGGGCGAGAAGATTCGCCCGTTTTTTAGGTTAGGGGTTCGCCCGATTGACAGCGCTGCCACCCACCACAGGCTCGCTACCGATAGGACGCAAGAGTGCTTCATCGATGGGCGGTAGGGTGCTGGCGGCTGGATAGCTGGGTGCTGGGGCATAGCTGGGTGCTGGGGTGGTGTACACAGGCTCCTGCACGGTCTGTACGGGCTGTACCTGCTCAGCGGTGATGGCAGGTGGCATACTTTGCATGACAGCACCTGTACCCGCTTCCACAATCTTCCCATCTATCACGGTATAAGTCGGATGCATACCTGCCCCCACTGGCTGAGCGGGCATCTGAGCAGGCATACCACCAGCTGCCGCCTGAGCAGGTGCGGTTTGCGGTGGAATGTCCGTGACATTGGCAGAAGGGGGCATGGTAGGAGAGGTGGGCGTAACCGGCGTGTTTAGGGCTTGAAGTACGGCGTCATCATAAGCCAAAAATTCCACACGCTTGTTTTTAAAGCGACCTGCCTCGGTTTGGTTGTCGGCAGCTGGAAAATCTGAACCTGCACCCACAGTGACAATCTGCTGTTCTAGCGCGCCGTGCGCCACCAGCTCCGCCTTGATGGCGTCCGCAAACATCTGTGTCTGCGTGCGTGCCGTCAAAGCGTCACCAATGTCATCACGGTGCGCAGCGATGATGAGCTTAATGTCGGGGGTGTTTTTTAGGTGTGTTGCAATGAGTGACAGCACAGGGCGGTTTATCTCTGGGATAGTGCCTGTGGTGGTGTCAATGTGCTGCAGGCTAGCCGCCCGTGCCAACTCAAAGAGATTCGCAGGTGTGGCAAGGGCATTTAGGGCGGTGGTGGCAGCGGTGATGCTGTCTTGGGTGGTTTTTGCGATGTCCAAAGGTGGCATCAAGGAGACGCTGACGCCCGCCATCAAAGCCCCAATACCACTCACCAACCGACTGGCGTCATTCGGGTTCGGGGCGTTTAGGTAGATGTTATCGCCTTGCATTTCAAGTGTGGCGTGTGGCACGCTTTTTAAAAGAGCGATGACATTTGGCAATCCGTCCATGCCCGCCATATTCTGACTTAAGGATTCATTGATGTCCACCACGCACAGCGTTTTTTGGAAGTTATTTTGGAGCAGTCCGATTAAGCTGTCTGCTAGGGCATTGCTGCCAAGCTCGGCATGGCAGGCGTACAGCTCGCCATTGGCGTCCACGGTGATAGAAAGCCGTGATGGCGGCAGCGTCTGCACCACTAAAGGCTCGGCAGGGGCTTCAGCAGGCGTACTCACAGGGGCGTCTTCTTTGGATAAAAAATAATAACCGCCTCCTGCGACCGCCAAAAGCCCTAAAAGACCACCCAATGCCAAGGCTTTGCTTGAGTTGTTTTTTTTCGGGGGTGGTGGGGTGTCAAAGCTGTCATCGTCAGCAGGGGCGGTATTGACGGGGGGTACTAAAGGCGTGTGGGACGTGTCGCTGCTGGGGTAGGTGTCTTCTATGGAAGCAGATAACAGCTGTTCTACATTTAAGGTGGCAAGGCGGTCTGCGTCCACCACATCCCCTGTCCAAGCAGGCAAGAAAGGCAAAAATTCCCCGAGGCGGCTTTTGATAAAATCTGCCACAGATAGCCCTTGCAAAGAGGCTTGTTCTTGTAATACGGTCATGCCTGTATGCACCGCCAAAGGCAGAGCAACGCCCAAGGTGGCGTCATCAGCGAAGGTGTTGTCAACGATTTTTTGGCGTAGGCGTGCGTATTCTTCTTTTTCCCAAAACACCGCCAAGATGGGCGAGATGCTCCCCGTTTCCAAGGCGGCACGGGCAGGCTCGTGGGTGGCGGTGACGAAGCTGTCATAGGCGGCAAAGCCAGTGTCGCTGGTCATGTCTGCCAGCATACAGGTGTAGAATGGCTCGAACACTGCCTCACCCAAGTCGTCTTGCCAGATGGGCTGTGCCTGAGAAAACTGTGTGCTGTTGATTAGTTTTTGTAATAATTGCATGAGGTGGTCTTAATGGGGCTGTTAAATTGTTGTCTATTATACGGCAATTTTCATGAAAATACTGCAATTCTTATGCCTTAAATTCGGGCGTTGGGCGGTTTTCTTTGGTTAAGTTGCATAAATGCTAAGAAAAAAGCGTATAATTCTGTTATACTGGCGTCATTTGTATGTATGATGGGTAGGTTTGCCCGTTTGGATTGGTTTTTTTAAAGATGATTTTGTTATGCTAATGACCCATACTACCGCCATTATCATTATTACGGTTGCCATCAGTTTTTTTGCTTGGCAAAATCAGCATTTTTTAAATCGTTTGATTTTTTATCCACCTGCAGTTAAACGAGGGCAATACGACCGTTTTATTACGCATGGATTTATTCATGCCGATGGTATGCATTTGTTATTTAATATGTTTACCTTGTATTTTTTTGGGCGGGCGATTGAACGGTTTTATATCAATCAGTTCGGCTCTTTGGGCTTTGTGGCGTTTTATGTGCTGGCGATTATTTTTGCAATGATTCCCAGTTATCTAAAACATAAAAATAACCCACGCTATTTGTCGCTTGGGGCGTCAGGCGGTGTGTCTGCGGTGCTGTTTGCATTTATTTTATTTGCACCGTGGGAGACTTTATATTTGTTCGCTATCGTGCCGATTCCTGCGATTATTTTTGCTGTGCTTTATACGGCTTATAGTCTCTATGCTGACAGACGAGGCGGTGGCAATATCAACCACTCAGCCCATTTATACGGAGCGGCTTTTGGTGTTTTTGCTACCATTATCATTAAGCCAAGCATTTTTATTCATTTTTTAGAGGCGTTGTTTAATCCTAGAATTTTTTAATGAGGGCGGATTGTATTTTAAAAAAAGCATGGATTTTTTTAGATTTTATATGTTTAAGATTCGTGCTTTTTTATAAAAAATTAGGGCATTTTTCACCGTTTTTTTTATTAAACTTTCTGCGAAACGCCGAAATAAGGAAAACCGCTCAAAGTGAGCTTGTCGAACCGCCACGGTTTTTTGCCACCCGAAGGCATGGCTTAAGGGCGAATGGAAAAACCTAGTTTTGCAGGAAGTCTATTTTTTTAAGTGCTAATTTATATCATCAAGGACTAAGGAGCTATGAGAGCGTACTATGATTTATGACATCATTGGGGATATTCACGGACAGTATGAGAAGCTTTGTGGGTTATTGGACAAACTCGGCTATGAAAAGCGTGACGGGGTTTTTGTGCCGCCTGAGGGGCATCAGGCGATTTTCGTGGGGGATTTGGTTGACCGTGGGGCAGGGCAGCTTTTGGTCTTAGAAACGGTGTTTTCGATGATAGACCGTGGCTACGCCCGTGCGGTGATGGGCAATCATGAATATAATGCCATCGGTTACGCCACCGCCCACCCGAAAGGGGGATTTATCCGTGCCCATACAGACAGAAATGCCGCCACCCACCAAGCCTTTTTAAAGGAAGTGCCATTCGGCTCTAAGGCACATGAATACTGGCTTTCACGCTTTTTTGAGTTACCGCTTTGGCTGGATTTGGGGGCGTTTTGTGTGGTGCACGCGTGCTGGGATAGGACGGCGATGCAGGCACTGTTGCCACATTTGACAGAAGACAACTGCCTAAAAAAGGACACATTCACCACCGTGGCGACCACGCCTGACACCGAGATGGCGTTGGAGCGTATTTTAAAGGGGGTGGAGATTTTCTTGCCCGAGCATATTTTTATCAAAGATGGGCAGGGCATAGACCGCCAAAATGTTCGCCTGCAGTGGTGGCAGCCTGATTTGAGCTTGCCAGTTGTTGCCATCAGTGCGGCCAGTAATTGTGATATTTCTGCAATTTCGCCAGATTTGGTTGTGCCTGTCGATTTCGTGGCGGCACACACCAAGCCTGTGTTTATCGGGCATTATTGGCTAGTGGGTGAGCCTGCCTTGCTCTCAAAATCCGTGGTGTGTGTGGATTATTCGGCAGGGGGTAGGGGGTATGCTACGGCGTATCGTTTCGATGAAACAGCCCCCAAGCTTTCGCCAAAAAATTTCGTACAATACCGCCCATCATAGCCTAGAAAAAGGCACGGATTTTATCGCTTGGCGGTGGATTTTTTGTTATAATCTTCTTTTATTTTTTGGTTTATTGTGTCAAAGGTAGATTTATGTCGCACGCGCTCCCACCCCCCATCACTTCCCCTGTCGGCACGCCCAAAGTTGGTATTATTATGGGTTCTCAGTCCGACTGGGCGACCATGTGTGAGACCGCCCAAG
>JAUNEE010000023.1 GCA_030525705.1 Moraxella sp. | reverse complement strand
TAAACTCAGCCACAAATTTATCGGTGGCTTCACTAAATCGTCCGCCCCACATTGAGGAAGTTTCATTTGTCATAAATATTTCCTAAAAAAGACTGTGAATGCACGGACTATAACAAAAAACCACGCATTAGGCAATCTTGGGGCGGGTTCTTTGTAAAAAAATAAAAAAACCACCCAAAAAAGGTGGTTTTAATTCATTTGGATGTCAGTCGTCCAGTCTTTGGCTGAGTACTGCACCTGTGTTGGCATGGATACGCACTTTTTTTAGTTGGGCGTTGTGCAGGACGTCCACCTCATAAACAGGGGTGCGTTTTTCAAGGTCGAACTCGAAGCCTACAACCTCGCCGCCGCCCACTGCACGCACAGCAGCGGTCTGTGCCGTTTCAAGGTCTAGTTTGGCAGCCTTAAAGGCTCTGTGTTCACGGGCGAGTGACCGCTGAACACGTTCTTGTTCGTGCTTGATAAGCTGTCCTGTGACTGCAGAAAAAGACAGCTCATGCTCGGTTTTGTCGGCGATGATAGAGACGTCATAGCTGCCGCCGTTATCGTCATCGAATGTTACAGACAGCACGTCCCCTACCACATGGCGTTTGGCGGCGGTGATGGCGTCTGCCATTTTTAGACTGTGCTGACTTGCTAGCACGGTGTCTGTTTGCCAGCTGTCAGCATTTGCCAAAAAAGGCGTGGTGATAAGACCTAGGCTAAGTAGGGCGGCGTGGGTGATTTTAGTGAGTTTTGGCATGGTGATGCTCCATAATAGGGGTTAAAAACTTAAAGCCATCATACAAAAGAAAACTTAAAGCAATCTTAAGCGGTCAGGGGTTTTTGTGTGATTATAAAAAAACGTGTATTAAATTGGTATTGGTCTAAACGAAAAATGGCTGGGCATAAAAAAGACAGCCGAAGCTGCCTTTTGTGTGATGTGTGTCAATTAAACACGAGACAGATATTCACCGGTGCGGGTGTCAACTTTAATGACTTCTTCTTGTTGTACGAATAGCGGTACACGCACCACCGCACCTGTCTCAAGACGTGCAGGCTTGCCGCCGCCGCCTGAGGTGTCGCCACGCACGCCTGGGTCGGTTTCTACGATTTGTAGTTCCACGAAGTTCGGTGCAGTCACAGACAGCGGCGCGCCGTTAAATAGGGTGATGGTGCAGCGTGCGTTTGAGTTTTCTTTTAGCCACTGAGCGGCGTCACCCATGGCGTTTTTGTCGGCTTGTAGCTGCTCGAAGGTTTCTGGGTGCATGAAGTTCCAGAACTCACCATCATTATAAAGATAATCCATCTCTACATCGACCACGTCCGCACCCTCTAGGCTGTCGCCTGATTTGAACGTTTGCTCTAGGACTTTGCCTGTTTTTAGATTGCGTAGTTTTACACGGTTAAAGGCTTGACCTTTACCAGGTTTCACGTATTCGTTTTCTAAAATAGAGCAAGGGTTGCCATCTAGCATGACTTTTAAGCCTGCTTTAAATTCATTGGTAGAAAAACTTGCCATAATATCACCTAAAAATTCGGACGGACGACTGCCAATCCCTAAAAAAATTATACATAAAAATGCAAAATGCACTTAAAAACACGTTATAATACCACATTTTTAAGGCAAATAAAATGAAAATCCCCACCCACAGCCTAGACAATGAAAAATCACAAGAAAAACCCTCATGGCAAGCCCAAATGGCGAATCTTGTGACGGACATTGACGAGCTGTGCCAGTTGTTAAATTTACAGGTGGGCGAGCTTTCTTCGGTGTATGCTTTGCCAGAAAAATTCCCCCTAAGAGTGCCGCACGCTTTCATAAAAAAAATGCAAAAGGGCGATTTAAACGACCCTTTGTTAAAACAAATCCTCCCCACCACAGGCGAAAAACTCACCGACCCTAAATTCACGCTCGACCCTTTGGCAGAAAACAGCCATAACCCCACCCGTGGGCTTTTGCACAAGTACCGCTCACGGGTGCTGGTGACATTGACGGGGGCGTGTGCGGTGCATTGCCGTTACTGTTTTCGTCAGCATTTCGACTATGGGGCGAATCTGCCCACCCGCACAGAACAAGCCACCATTAAAGACTACATTTTATCCCACCCTGAGGTCGATGAGGTGCTACTGTCTGGTGGTGACCCGCTCAATGTCTCAAATAGGCGCTTATTTGAGTGGTTGACGTTGCTGGCGGACACGCAGATAAAGACGGTACGCCTGCACACACGGCTGCCGGTGGTGCTGCCTGATAGGGTCGATGATGAGCTTTTGGTGTTTTTAAAAGACTATCCAAAAAACGTGGTGATGGTCATTCATACCAACCACCCAAATGAGCTAGACGCCGCCACAAAAGACGCCTGCATCCGCCTAAAACACGCCAATGTCACGCTGTTAAATCAGGCGGTGCTTTTAAAGGGAGTGAATGACGATGCCGATACGTTGGTGGCGTTAAGTCATGCCTTATTCGGGGCGGGGGTGTTGCCTTATTATTTACATATTCTGGATAAAGTGGCAGGGGCGGTGCATTTTGATGTGTTAGAAGAAGTGGCGATTCGGCTGTATTGGCAGCTTTTGGAGCGCTTGCCGGGTTATCTTGTGCCAAAACTTGTACAAGAATTGCCCAATCAACCCTACAAAACCCCCATCAATGTTTACAAATGCATGAATTTTAAGTAAGATAGTTAGATTTAATATTTGTTTACCAAGTCCCGCTACCTAAGCCGCATCTATATAAAAAAAGCAAATGCGTCTTGGGGGTGGGTATTTGTGATTGGTATGAAGAGAACTTTGGCGGATTTATGTTAACGTTAGAAAACTTTGAAAAATTGTCACTATCGCCTGTTGCCACGAAGCCTGTGGCACTACAGATGATTGGCGAAAAGGGCGAAAAATTGGCAGGTTGGGCGGCAAGCCTCCCGCTAAAAGACAAGCACGAGCAGTACCGTCAGGTGAAGTCGGTGCTCGGCGAGCTTATCGTGGCGGATATTGATGATGAGCTAAGATTTACCATGCTTGAGACGGTTATTGCCGTCATGGGCAAGCTGGTCTCACAAATGCACGCAGAATACATTAACAACCCCCAAAGCCCACCACATGAACAAAAAGCCTGCGTAGAAGAAGTGCGTAGCTTGTATATGTTGTCTATTTTAGCGTATCAGGGTATTGCGTTTCGTAGTCATAAGGCGATGAGTGCTGAGGGTTTACCCGAAGCGGCATCAACCGATAACAAAACCAAAAAAACCAGTTGGCTTAGTAAAATCACGGGTAACTTTTCAGGTAACGTGGTCAGAAACGGTATTAGCCTAGATGTGGTTAGCGGTTCTAAGCGTCTGTTCGTACTGTCTACGCACCGCGTGATGATTAAGTGTTACAAGCTTTTAATGGAGTTTGCCCTCACCTACCAAAAAGTGCCGAGTAGTCTGTGGTGGATTATGAACAGTTGGTATTTAAAGGCAGCGGTAGCAGGCGTGGATAAATTGTCTGTGGATAAGCTGTTAACGGGTGCGCCTGAGTGTAGCATTTATCGGCAGTACCTACAAAGCTGCTTGGCGAGTACGGTGAATCTGTTTGCTTACCGCCGTCATGATATTTTGAATATTTTCAAGATTCTACCAGACTGGGTGGCTTATGTAAAAACCACGTTTACGGCTGACAGTACGCTTAGACTGTTCGTGAATTTACAGGCAAACACGCCGCCTGAGATGATTACCCCTTATGCCAGCATTAACCCGTACAGTAGTGATTATGTCTGTCTGTTTTTCGACCCAGCAGTACTCTTTGAGCATTTACAAAAGGTAGAAAGAGGGGAAGAAGAGGGTATTAGTGTTTTTGAAAAACGCTTGGCAAGTATTGTTTTAATGACTTTTAAACGTCATCTTGAGCAAAGCGGTGAGGGGCGTGTGCGTAATCAGTCAGCAGAAGTGCTGGCAGGATTTGGGGCAGTTTTCAAAGAAATCGCCGCAGGCAAAAACTTTGCCCAAGTCATCACCCAAAGCAAACTGCCCGAGCCATATCTGCCGAAGCGTAGTTTTGAGGGGGTGATTACCCAAAAAGAAGCAGTTAAGCTTATTCGCAGAAGTGAGACGGGTGCGCAGTTTTTAATGGGGGCGTCTGCTGAAAATGACGATGAGGCGGTGCTATCACGTCCGTATCTGCCTGTGTTCGGGCTATTTGCGATGAAATCCTTGCAATCCACCAACAAGCACCCATGGCGTCTGGGCATTGTGCATTGGTCACAAAGCACCGATGAGCATATCGAAGTGGACGGTAGATTTTTAGGGCGTCTGCTGTCGGTCTGTGGCATTCGTCTAAACGGACGGGATATGCGTAGTAAGGATTTTGTGCCAGCGCTTTTGGTGGCGGGTGATGGACTGAATCAGCAGACCACGCTCATTTTGCCAAAATACCACTTTAAAGAGGGCGACACCGTCATTTTAAGAGTGGAACAAAAAGAAACCACCTTACGCTTGGAGCAGAATCTTCTGGCGACAGATGATATAGAGCAGTATCAGATTGTGCGTTTGACGGGTTAATGTTTTCTTTGTTGGGATTTTCCTGACGTATTTGTGTTATTTGAAAGTTAAAATAATAAGGTAGCCATATGGCAAAAAAAGTATTAAATTTATTGGTGATTGATGAAGAGCAGTTGTACGCTGAAAAACTGGTGGGCTTGTTGTCAAATTATTATGATGATGTCAATTTGGGTTTTTGGGACGAAAAAGCTGAGCTGGTAAAAGCCCTACGTAACGACTGGGACGTGTTGGTATTTAGTCGTGCTTATGACATGACTTTTACGGACGTTGTTGGGGTTTTAAGCGAACAAGGCGTGTCTTTGCCGGTGATTCATCTATTAAAAGAGGGTGATACGCCTTTGATGAATGACGCAGGTCTGCCAGAGGTGCTGGACGGCGACATGATTAAGACCCTAAGCGTGGGTCAAGAACCGCTGGTGGTGATGGCGATTTGTCTGTTGGCGACATACAGCCAATCAAAACGCCAAACCCAAAACCTAAAGCGTATCTTAAAAGAAGCAGAGCAGCGTGCCAATATCCTTATCAGCAACTCAAAATCTGCGGTGGCATACATCGACCAAGGGGTACACATCTTTGCGAACGCCCCGTATCTTGAGCTGTTCGGCTATGAGAGCATGGAAGAGATTGTTGGTGTGCCTGTGGTGGATATTATCGCCAGCGGTGACGGCATTAAGGGCTTTAAGCAGTTCTTGAAGCGTTTTGATAAAGGCGACCGTTCCGATGTGGAGTTCGACTTCGAAAGCCGCCATACCGATGGCACAACCTTCGAGTCTCGTTTGCAGCTTGCGGCGGCAACCTTCGAGGGCGAACCTGTGGTGCAGATGATTATTCAGCGGAATGATGCGAATGCGGCTGAGATTGCAAAACAGCTGGAGGCGGCGACTCGCCTAGACCCATTGACAGGCTTGCCGAACCGTACAGGGCTGCTTGATGAGCTAACAAAAACCCACCAAGCGGTACTTGAGGGTGTGGAAAAAGCTGCCTTGTTGTATGTCAGCGTTGATGGCATCGGAAAAATCAACTCCAGTGTAGGCTTGACGGGCGTGGATACCACCATTAAGTACATCGCCAATGTCTTAAATGACGTGTTCCCGAATGCGTTCGTGAGTCGTTTTAGTGATTCTACCTTTGCGGTTTTGGTAACTGAGGCGAAAAAAGAGGTGGCGCTTGAGCTTGCCGAAAACCTACGTGAACGCACCCAAAACCTACTCATCGAAGTAGGTACACGTACGGTGACGACCACTTTGTCTGTGGGTGTGGTGATGATTGATACCGCCACATCAGAGGCGCAGTTGGTGATTGAGCGTGCCATTAACACAGTAAACGAAATCCAAACAGAAACTGATGGTCAGGGCAACAAGGTGCGTCTGTTCGACATCAGTGAGCATGCCGCTGATGACGAAACGGCCTTGGCGGAATATATCCAAAATGCCTTGACGACTAACCGCTTTGTGCTGAAATATCAGCCGATTTATGACATTAACAACGATAACAGTGACCTGTTCGAGGTCTATGTCGCCTTGCCGATGGCGGACGGCACAGAAATGACCTTTGACAAGCTGGTACCTGTGGCGAAAAAACACAGCCTGCTTGATAAGATTGACCGTTGGGTGCTGATTAACGCCTGTAAAGAGCTGGCACAAACCAGAAAAACTCACCCGAAAGCACATCTTTTGGTGGGGTTGTCCAGTGCATCTTTGGCGGATAATAATCTGGCGAAAATTGTACTGCAGTTGGTGAAAGCTGTGGGGCAAGGCAAGCATCCTTTGATCTTGCAATTCCATGAGCAGGATTTGGTGGATTATTTGGCGGTGGCAAAACGTCAGTTCATGGCACTTGCCGATATCAACTGCCCAACAGGCGTCCAAAACTTCGGTATGACTGCCAAGTCGGCTGAGACACTACAGCACTTGTCGCCAAGCATGGCACGTCTTGCTCGTTCATATACCAAAGACTTGGATAGACCTGCCAATATGGAAGCGGTGCAAGGTTTGGTTGCTAAGGCAGGCGAGCAAAGCTGTGATGTTCTCATGCCGTACATTGAAGACGCTCAGACCATGTCGATGGCGTGGTCGATTGGGGCAAGATACCTACAAGGCACGTATCTGCAAGTGGCAGACACCACTTTGGTCTATGCCTCGCCAGAAGAAGAAATGTAACAATAAAAACCCTGCTATGATGGCAGGGTTTTTTTGTGAGTATTTGTAGTCTTTTGTTGGTATTTTATGGCAGTTTTATGGCAAAGCGTAGCCACTGCTTGATTTTTTTTATGGCAAGCCCCATAAGCACTGCAAGTTTTATTCGATTATTTTGTTTTAAAGAGCCAATCATGACCGCTGACACCTTAAGCACAAGCCGACAAGCCCGTATTCAGACCCTTTATACCACCATAAAAGACATCGTTCTTGATAAAGAGGAAACGGTGAAACTGGCGTTGGCGTGTATCTTGGCGGACGGACATTTGTTGTTGCAGGATTTACCAGGCATGGGTAAAACCACGCTGGCACACGCATTGGCAAGGGGGCTGGGGCTGGATTTTAATCGGGTGCAATTCACCAACGATATGTTGCCTGCCGACATTTTGGGCATGGTGATTTATAATCAAAGCAACCATACGTTCGAGTTTCGTCAAGGGGCGATTTTTAGCGAGCTTCTGCTGGCAGATGAAATCAACCGCTCAAGCCCAAAAACCCAGTCCGCTCTTTTAGAGGCGATGGAAGAACGCCAAGTCACCGCCGATGGCACAACCTATCCTTTGCCCCGTCCGTTTTTTGTTATCGCCACCCAAAACCCTAGTCAGCAGTCGGGGGTGTATCCTTTGCCTGAGTCGCAGCTCGACCGTTTTTTAATGTGCGTGTCTTTGGGATATCCATCAGCTAGGGCAGAGCGTGAGATTTTAGAGGGGCGTGACCGCCGTCAGCTAGTGCGTGAGATGACGCCTGTGTTTAATGCCAAAGAGGTGTTAGAAGCCCAAAAGGACGTACAAGCGGTGCATATCACCCCTGTGGTGTTGGATTATATTCAGGCACTGGTGGCAAAAAGCCGCCAATCCGCCCAGTACCACGGGCTGTCGCCTCGGGGGGTGTTGGCGTTAAAGCGTGCCGCCCAAGGCTATGCCTATGTGTCAGGGCAGGACAATGTTGCCATCGATGATGTGCAGGCGGTGTGGGCAGCAGTGGCAAATCACCGCTTGGGGCAGCGGTTCGTGCCGTTTCATCATACAGGTGGGGTTAGTCAAAGAACGCTGGCTGATGAGATTTTGGCAGCGGTAGCAGTCTGATGGCAAAGAAGAAAGGCTTTGTTGCTCGTTTTTTCGAGAATCGCGCCCCAAGGCGAGACGAGTTCACCTTGGGCATTCGTAATATTTATGTGTTTTTTAGTCGCCAAGGGTTGTTGTTTTTATTATTGCTTGTCATCACCTTTATTACGGGGGTGAATTATGGCAATAACCTTGTGCTGGGCTTGTTTTTTTACTTATTGTCGATTTGGCTGGTGGCGGCGGTTTTGACGTTTTTGCAATTATCAAAATTGCAAATCATCTTAAAAGACATTAGTCTTGCACCTGCGGGTGGGCTGGTGTGGGTGACGTTTTCTTTGAAAAATCACCAAGGCAGTGCGGTCAGACAGCTGGAGCTTACTTTTGAGGAGACGGCAGATGTGGCGGTTTTGTCTGCGTCTGAGCGGGAGACTTATAAACAGTCACGACAGCTGCGGGTGAGCAGTCTGGACAAAGAAGTGACGGTGTCTTTGCCTGTGATTGCAGAGCGACGAGGCGTGCTGGTGTTGCCACGGCTTAGACTAAGTAGCCGTTACCCTTTGGGTGTGGCGACAGCGTGGAGCTATGGCTATTTTTTAAAAGAGGCATTTGTCTACCCCGCCCCAAAAGCTTTCGATAGTCAAGCTACCGCCCGCACCGAGGGACGTGATGAGGTGAACAGCCCGATATATCAGGTGGGGCAGGACGATTTTGACAAACTGGACAGCTACGTTTCTGGTGAAAGTCTGGCTCGGGTGTCATGGGTGCACGTGGCACGGGGTGTGGGTATGCTTACCAAGCATTTTGCCGACCCTGTGGGCGGACAGACGCTGTTGTCTTATCATGATATGCCATCTGTGCGCCACGAAGACAAGCTTTCTGAGCTGGCTTATGCGGTGCTAAAGCAGGACGCTACGCCCTTTGTTTTGGTGTTGCCGTCAGGGGTGGGAGCGACCGGTTCTGGTGAGGAATTTATACAGGCGTCTTTATTAAGACTTGCCAAAGAGCCTTAGGGTTTTAGATGAGCTGGGTGGTTTTGATACCAAGCGTGATTACGCCAATCACCACCGCACTTTAGCGAATTACCTACATTAACTTTCTTTGTCTGGCTGGCGAGGCGTTTGCCAAAGTCTGACCGCCTTTTTGATTGACTTTTTATGAGAAAAACCCTGTTTAACCCCAAAACCCAAAAAAATCCGAGCGAGCAAAGCGGCGAGTTAGAACCCTTTGATGATGACACGGATACGCTGTTTTCGGAATACGCCTTGGGACAAAGACACCATCAAAAAAACCCATCGTTGTCTTTTTTTAAGCGGCTGTTTTCTTTGCCGCCGTACCATTGGCTGCTTGTGGCGGTGTTTTTCGTGCTGTGCGTACACGTCAGCTATATGCCATTTTGGTTGTTTGTCTTCGGGGTGGTGAGTGTATTTTTTGCGTTGCCGTCCATCAAAGGGCGGGTGAGCCGCCGCCCAAAGCGTCTAAAATCCATCTACCAAGGCGTGCAGATGACAGGCTTTTTGGCGGGACTTTTTGGGATTTGGCTGACTTTTGGGCAGTTTTTCGGGGCGGACGTTAGTATCAGTTTTTTGCTGCTTTGCCTTGTAGCGAAGCTGTGGGAATTGCATAAAAAAAGAGACGCCTATGTGCTGTTAAACTTAAGTTTGTTCGTGCTGGCGGCGGCGTTTTTGTGGTCGCAGTCTTTGGGCATGGCGGTGATGGTGCTGCTTGCGTTACTGGTGGTGATGACGGGCTTTATTGCTTTGGCGGACGCAGATAATGACACGGGTGCAGGTAGGGCGCGTGCCTTGGCGTGGGTGATGGTGCCGTCTTTGCCCTTGCTTTTGGTGTTGTTTTTATTTTTCCCAAGAATGCCGCCGCTGTGGTCAATCCAAATGGCGGGCAAGCAAGCCACCACGGGCATGTCAGACAGTATGTCTCCAGGGGATTTTGCCAATTTATCCCGTTCGACCGAGCTTGCGTTTCGGGTGGAATGGCAGGACGTCCGCCCAAGCAGAAAAGAGCTGTACTGGCGGGGCATGGTGTTTAGCGAGTTCGATGGTATCACGTGGCGACCCGACAGCACCTCACGCATAGATTACTGGCGGTCTATGGAATCTGCCGCCCCAAACTGGGCAGCGCCTGTCACAGGTAGGGCGGCAGGGTCTTATTCGGTGATTTTAGAGCCGACCTATCAGGACTGGTTGTTCGGGTTGGATTATTCTCGGCTTGAGCCGACCCGCAGGCTTGGTATGACAGATGAGTATACCTTGCGGTCGTTTCGCCCTGTGGCGGAGCAGCTGCGTTATCAGTTGCATTATTATCCTGAAGCGCGTGTGGGTGTGTCGTTGGGTGAGGATATCCGTGCCTTAAATGTGTCTTTGCCAGAAACAGGCAATGCCAAGTCACGAGAGCTGGCAGCTACGCTGTTTTCACAGGCTGGCGGTCATACCGACCGTTATATCGACCTTGTGCAGACCTACATTTCTGACAATGAGTTTTTTTATACACTGTCCCCGCCTGCGTTGGGTGGTGAACGCATTGATGAGTTTTTATTTGGGACGCGTCGTGGTTTTTGTGAGCATTATGCCTCAAGCTTCGTTTTTTTAATGCGGGCGGCAGGCGTGCCAGCACGGGTGGTGGCGGGCTATCAGGGCGGACAGCTTGGGCGAGATGGTAACAGCTGGGAGGTTAGACAAATGGATGCCCATGCGTGGGCAGAAGTCTGGCATGAAGGGCAGGGCTGGGTGCGAGTCGACCCGACAGGCTTTGTTGCGCCTAGTCGTATCGAAGACGGCATGGACGCTTTGACGGAGACGGCAGGAGCGGCGATGTTCGGTGACGGGCTGGCAGGGCAGATGGGTTATCAGCAGTTCCGTCTACTTCAGCAGGTTCGGCGTTATTCTGACCAGATGAGCTATTATTGGCAAAAAGACATTGTCGGCTATGACAGCGACAGCCAAAAATCGGCTTTGTTAAATTGGTTTAACATTAAAAGTTTGGCGCAGCAAGTGGCGGCATTGACGGGTGGGTTTTTGTTATTCTTTGGCTTGGCGGGCTTTGTGTTTTGGTATCGCCGCCGTGTGATTTATCATGCATTTGATAAGCCCATCATGCATCTTTCTGCCAAGCTTTCTAAGCAGGATAAACAGCTGGAAAAAGGTACGCATGAACCTGTACTGGCGTATCTAAAACGCCTTGAGATGCAGGCGAGCATGGCGGATACCGAGCGGTTTTCTGAAGTGATGACCGAGTATCGCCGTTACCGCTTCGGCAAAGAAGCACAGCAGGTCAAGGAAAAAAGCTACCAAGCGACCGCCAAGGCGTTCTCTAAAAAAGTAGCGGCATTGGCACGGTTTTTTTAAATAAAAAGCTTGCAAAGGTGGGCGGCTTTTGGTAGAATACGCACCTAATTTAGGCGTATAGCTCAGTTGGTTAGAGCACCACCTTGACATGGTGGGGGTCGATGGTTCGAGTCCGTTTACGCCTACCATCTTTAAACCCCTTGAAATCAATGGTTTCAAGGGGTTTTGCTTTGTCCGTCAAAAATTCTTACAAAATAAAATCTGTTCATTTTGTGCATTTTGGGCGAAAAATGCGTAAAATAAACGAAAATTTACGCCAGGAAAATATATTGGTTGCGAGATGGCGGGGAAATTGTATATTTGCAATCTTAACTTTTGCGTTTCTTAAGAGGTTTGTTCTCCCATTTGGTTGCAAGACATTCAAATTCTTGAAAAATTATGGTTATTTCTAGTGCGACGTAACTCGTAGATGAAAGCTTTAAGGTTATTCCAGTCGCGTAAAAACATGGAATAACTAAACTGTTTGTACATTGTTTCGTGCAATGCTCCACCTAGTACACCTACTGAAATAAATTCACGTTGATTTAATAGTTTGATGATGTGTTTACGATTTTCTAACTGATCTTCAGCAACATATATGGCAAAAATGTTTCCATCTATCTTTGCTAGTTCGTTAACTTTTGTGATTGCTTCTTGGAGCGACTGGTCATTACGTTCAGCCATAATTAAGTCGATGGTTGCTTTTTCTTGGCGTTTTCGGTGTTGTGATGAATGGTATAAGCACCAATAATAACACCGATTGCTGTCAGCATCGGTGTTATTATTTGAGTATGTTGGTTAAATTAGTCATTGCCATCCCATCCATCATAATAAATCATAGTAAACTCCTATTTTGGATACTAGAATTTAGGTTGCATATATATACAATGGGTTTTGTTGGCAAAAGTCAAGGGTTGGTGGTCTTGGATTGTTCTTTTTACTTCTCCAAATTTTTCTAAAAAATTTCTCATACTCACCAAAATTCCACAGCTTGCAAGCTTTTAGTATGATAAGATAAGCATTATTTTAAGTTCAATCTAAGGGAATTTTTATGAAACACAGCAATCAATGGCTACTTGGGGCGGTGGCTGCCGCAACTACCAGTGCGTTTTTGGCAGGTGGTTATATCACCGTGGCGAATGCTGCTGATGCGCCTGCCTTTAGTACCACAGCCGAGCAGCGTATCACCGCCCGTCAGGTGAGTGCGTTATTAGACCGTGCGCATTATCTGGAGCAGCCTTTAGATAAGGCGATGGGCGCGAAGATTTTGGCGATGTACATTGATAATCTCGACCCCAATCACACGCTGTTTTTACAGTCAGATGTGGACGAATTCACAAAAAAATACGCCGACACTTATGCCGAGCGTCTAAAGCGAGGGGATTTGAGTGCGGGCATTGAGATTTTTGAGCGGTATCGCACCCGTTCAAATCAGTACTACGCCTACGCGAAAAAACTGCTTGATGAAGACATTGCGTTGGAGACTGACAAAACCATCATTTTAGACCGTGAGGATTTGTCGCATTTTGCCACCGCTGCCACACAGCAGGATTATTGGTATAATCAGACGGTTTATGCACTCATTGGGCTGACTTTATCCCAAGAAAATGAAAAAATGCGAGACCAAGCCTACATGGATAATCCTGAGCTGTCTCGTGGGCAGGATTTGATTAAAGGTGAAACCCGCACGCCAAAAGAGATTTTAAAAAGACGACTGGAGCGTCAAGAAGCACAGCTGGCACGCCTAAAAGGCGATGAAATCATGGAGCAGATTTTAAACAGTGCCATGCTTGCTTACGACCCACACAGCAACTACTTCGCCCCTGTGCAAGCCAACGAAATGCAGATTCAGTCAAATCTACAGCTTGAGGGCATTGGCGTGTCTATCCGCCCCGACCGTAAAAATCCCGACTATACCCGCATTGTGACGCTGGTGGACGGGGGACCTGCTGCTAAGACAGGGCAAATCCGCCCCAACGACCTCATTTTAGGTGTGGCACAAGATGGCGAGCCGATGGTGGATACGGTGGGTTTTTCTACCCGTGAGATTGTGGCGTTAATCCGTGGTAAGCGAGGCACGTCTGTGACGCTTAGAGTAAAACAGCCAAACACGCCTGACAGCTCCGCCAGAAATGTCGTCATCGTGCGTGATGTCATCACCCAAGAAGAATCGGGGGTTCAGCATCGTGTGGTGGAATTGCCGTACGCAGGCGAGACGAAAAAAGTCGGCGTCATCGAAATTCCAAGTTTTTATCTGAATTTTCAAGCCAGAAGAAGCGGTGCAAGCAACTATCGCAGTGTTTCTGCCGATACCGAAAAAGCCATTAAAGCCTTGAATGCCGAGGGCGTGGACGGCTTGGTAGTGGATTTAAGAAATAACCCTGGTGGCTCGCTAGATGAAGTGGCGAAAATGCTTGGGCTGTTCGTCAAATCAGGACCAGTCGTTCAGATCCGTGACAACCAAGGCAATGTCGTGGTTTATGAGGACAAAGATGGCGGGCAGGAGCTGTACAGCGGGGAGCTGGTGGTGATTGTCAACTTGGCGTCTGCGTCAGCGTCGGAGATTTTCGCCGCAGCAATCCAAGACTACGGGCGTGGCTTGGTGGTGGGCAGTACCACGACTGGCAAAGGCTCAGCACAGGTGCAGCGTGATGATTTGGCATTGGGTTCGGCGAATTTGACCCAGCGTAAGTTTTATCGCATTACTGGCGGCAGCACCCAAAACAAGGGCGTTGTGCCCGATGTGGAGCTGGTGAATATTTACGAGGGGGCGACCTTTGGCGAGCGTGATTATGTCAATCCTTTGGAATGGGATACCATTAAAACCACGCCATATCAACCTTATGGTAAGTATTCCCGCGCATTGATAAACTCTGTGGCACAAGCCTCAAAAGAGCGTCAGGCGAAAGACCCACAGTTTATGTATCTAACAGAGATCAACGCCATTAAAGCCAGTGAGGACGATAAAGCCCCCGCGCCTGTTAGTCTTGAAAAGCGTGCAGAAAAAGCCCATGAGGTAGAACGCCGTTCTTTGGCGGCAGAAAATGCCCGCCGTATGGCAACGGGCGAGACCCCGTACACCAGCTGGGCGGCATATCAAGCAAGCCTTGATGCCTTGTATGAAGAATGGGGTGCGATGAAAGAAAATGAACGCCCGAAGCTGCCTGAAAGCGAGGCTTATGTTTTTGAGGCGGCGCGCATTATGTTTGATGCGGCAGGGCAAAACACCGTAAGCCAGCCCTGAAGCTTTGTAAGATATTTCTTACACGCATTGGCGTTTTTGACGACTTGTTCACCCCTCGCTGTTTTGGCATAATATACACACAGCAGACGGATAGGGTGGACGGATACCACCACAAGGACGATACGCTGAACCGATGGAATGACACTTACGGAAAAAACGCCCTCGGGCTAGGAATAAGCCGCATAGCACGCCTATGCGGCTTTTATTTTGTGTAGGGTTTGTGGCGTTCTTGGGTGGCTTGGGTAATTTAAACGTTGGAGCGTTTTTGTCTTTTTTTAAGGGTGTATCACGCTAACCTGCGTTTAAAAAGGTTTCGGGAGGGTGCATTGCCAAGCTTATATTAGGGGCTTGCAATCATGGGTTTTTTTGCGTATGATATGATTTATTAGTATTGTTAATGAACTTATCAAGCCCCCTAAAGTGCCATCATCTTCATGTTCGTACCTTAAAGCTCTTTGGGTTTTTGTTTTTTTGTGAAAGATTATGAATGTGACTTTAAGACAGCTAAAAGCCTTCGTGCTGGTGGCTGAACATAACAGTTTTACTAAGGCGGCTGAGATTTTAATGCTGACGCAGTCGGCGTTATCGGGGCTGATTAAAGAACTTGAACAAAACTTGGACATTAAACTTTTCGTCCGTACCACCAGAAAAATGCACTTATCGGACGCAGGTCAGCGTCTTTTGCCCCAAGCTAAGCGTGTGCTAAACGAAGTGGCGGTTTTAGATGAAAAAGTGGCTGGCTTAAAGTCCTTGCACCAAGGTCACGTCAGGCTGTCGGTGTCACAGCAGTTAGCGGCGTCTGCCATGCCACAGTTTATCGCCAAGTTCTGTGAGACATATCCGAATATTCAAGTGACGCTGGTGGACTGCTCCATCGATGATGTGGTAAACCAAGTCGAGAATCTGGAAACTGACCTTGGTATCGCTCCAGAGCGACATTATTCTGCCGATGTTGATGCGGCAGTGTTGTTTGAGTCGTCCTTTTATTTGGTTCTGCCAAAGACGCACCCGCTTGCCAACCGAAAAACTGTGTACTGGGAAGATTTGCTCCAAGAAAAACTCATTACCCTAAACGGACCGTTCATTAAATCTTTACAAAACCAACTGCCCGAGGACATTTCAAGTCACATTTTTAATCCTGACTTTGAGGTGAATTTTTTATCCACCGCCCTTGGTATGACACGTATGGGGCTTGGGGTGACGCTGTGTCTTTTGTATGCAGCAGAGTGGGTGCACCAAAACGGGCTGGTCATGCGACCTTTGTATAAGCCTGTGGTGGAGCGTAAATTTTTATTATATACCAATAAAAACCGTGATTTATCGCCCGCTGCCATTGCTTTTCAGGAATTCGTTACCCAAAACAGCCATGAATTTTTGACCAACAGGGGCGAGATGGGCTAATGCTGAGTTGTACCAAAGCGTTTTTTGGTGCATGATTTGATTTATTTTTTGTCTAACTTAAGGAAAACACTATGTTTCAACACGTTGAACATTATGCAGGCGACCCGATTTTGGGTTTGATGGATAAGTTTGCTGCCGATACCCGCACCGACATTAAGGTGAATTTGGGCGTGGGTGTGTATTATACCGAGGACGGTAAATTGCCCGTGCTTGAATGCGTAAAAACCGCTGAAAAAACCATCAATGAACCGCCTCGCCCACGGGGTTATCTGCCGATGGACGGCTTGGCGGGGTATCGCTCTGCGTGCCAGCGTCTTTTATTTGGCAAAGATGCAGCTGTGGTGGCAGAAGGACGTGTGGCGACCATCGCAACCTTGGGTGGGTCTGGTGCATTAAAAGTGGGTGCAGACTTTATCCATGAGTGGTTCCCAGCTGCCAAATGCTACGTGTCTGACCCGACTTGGGGCAATCACATCAGCATTTTTGAGGGTGCAGGCATGGAAGTTGCCAAGTATCCGTATTATGATGCGGCGACCATTGGGGTGAAATTCGATGAAATGTTGGCGTTTTTTAATACCTTAAATGAAAATGACGTGGTGCTTTTACACCCTTGTTGTCATAACCCAACGGGCGTGGATTTGACCCATGAACAATGGGAGCAAGTGTTGGACGTGGTTAAAGCCAAAAAGCTCATTGCCTTTATGGACATCGCTTATCAGGGCTTCGGTGAGGATATGGACGGGGACGCTTATGCCATTCGCCGTGCGGTGGAAAAGGGCTTATCATTCTTTGTGAGCAATTCATTCTCTAAAAACTTGTCGTTGTACGGTGAGCGGGTGGGTGGTCTGTCTGTGGTCTGCCCAAGTAAAGACGAGGCGGCACTGGTGCAAGGTCAGCTAAAATTCACGGTTCGCCGTATTTATTCAAGCCCACCTGCACACGGTGGTGCGGTTGTCGACCTTGTAATGAATGATGATGCTTTGTACACTCAGTGGGTGGGCGAGGTCTATGAAATGCGTGACCGTATCCGTGATATGCGTGAAAAACTAAAAGCTGCACTGGAGGCGCGTCTGCCCGAGCGTGATTTTAGCTATTTTACCAAGCAGCAAGGTATGTTTAGCTTCACAGGCTTGACTGCACCGCAAGTGGTGCGTCTGCGTGAGGAATTTGCCGTGTATATGGTAGAGAACGGACGTATGTGCGTGGCAGGACTGAATAATAAAAATGTTGAGTACGTTGCCAATGCCATGGCGGAAGTGCTAAAGGATTAAGTGTTTTTCTAAAAAAGAGCCTCCTTAATGGAGGCTTTTTTTGTACAAAAATGACGCTCAATGCACGAAAAATAAACAAATCTCCTGTTTTTGTCACGGAATTTACACCAAGTTAGGGTAATAATTAGCCATAACTTACAAATCCTCAGCAGTATCCTTTCTATAAATTATTTAAAATACATTCATTGGTTAAATCAACCGATATTTTTAATAGTTAAGGAGAAAAGAAGTATGTTCCGTTGGGCGATTATTTTTGCAGTGATTGCGTTATTGGCAAGTGCTTTAGGTTTTGGTGGTGTGGCAGGATTGTCACAAAACTTTGCTTATATTTTCTTGGTGGTGGCGGTAGTTTTATTTGTGGTGTCTTTTATTTTTGGTGGAAAAAAATAACACACCCCAGCCATCTCATTAAAAACACTGGGCGGTGGCTCGGTGTTTTTTATTAAATTGATGGTAGAATGTGATTTTAGTCTTTGGTAAAATTATATTGTAATAGAATGGTGAGATTTTGTGCAATAAGTTTATTTAATTGACGTCAAACGCTCGCACGGTAATATCCACATCGCAGGCTCGGACGCAGATGCTGTATGCGACAGGGAGATTGACCAAGCGTGGTGTGTGGCAGGGGAGATTAGGGGGTAAGTTGGTGTGAAAAAAGCGTGCTGGGGGTGCTTTTTTGGACGGAAAACACGATTAATTTGACACAATCCATTATTTTTTTATAAAGGAAAATTTATGAATATTTATTCAAACAATGATATAAATCTTTTAAAAAGACTTTCCGAAAGTTTAATAGAATCAGAAGATTGTCATAATTATCCAAATGATTTTATTAACTTTATAAATAAAGAGTCGCAAGATGATTATTTAATGCTACATTTATCCATAAATCATTTATTTTTAAACTCAATTCTTTTTGATAATATAAACACTAACAGTCAAAATATTCAAGAGTTAAAAAAGTGGAGAGGTAGTTCAACTAACAAATGGTCTTATGATTGCTCTGAATACGAATCTGAATTGAAAATATTATCTCCAATGGAGCAATATGGTTCTGAAATCTTTTGCAACGGAGAACCCATATTCTTTTTGAGAGAATTAAATGGATATGTTGGATGCGAACATTATTATGAAATCAATCAAAAAATCTTGCAAATCTTGGATTTGCACTATATTTATGAGGAAAATGCGTGGTGCAAATTTGATGAGTTAGGAGATTTGGACAAGGTTATTCAAACTCAAAAAATACCTTATAATGACAGCTTTATTTATATTCTTTTAATAAAGAAAAAAGAATTAGAAAAATACTGCACAATTACCAATCAAAATATTATTAGAATGTTTGATGTAACATTTTTGTGCGACAATTTTGAATACTGGAATCATAAAAATTTCAAAAACCAAGAAATTTTGGAAAATCAAATCTATGGCACATTAACCATTGATGACAATAATGGTAGTTTTCTTAGAGGGATACAGATTATCTCACCAACTCTAACTGTTGGAGAGATTATTGATGAAAAGTGGGGCAATATCCCAAAACAATATGTTGATTTAATTGTTAATGATATTAAATATAAAAAAGTTCACACCATATCTTGCGACCCAAACAAGTTGGACAATTACTTTGTAGATACTGGCAAACCATTAAATATGAGCATTGCATTTTTTAAACCAGAAGTGCTAAGGAAATATAAATCAGATACAGAAAAATATACCATACAAAATAGACAAATATCTTGCCGTGATATTTGGTACTTGAAGGCTTTTGATATCAACGATAATCAACAAATTTCTGTATATTTGGTTGATTTTAATAAATTGCCTTACCAAGAGCAATTGCACTGGAAACAATATAATGAAGAGCCAAAAGGTTTTATTTCAAAAAGAGCCATTCAAAACGATTTTCTTGGAGAATTTTCTGATGATATTAGACTGGAAGAAAAACTAAAAATTGTGTTGCAGAAATTGCAAAAACAAAATTGTTTTTGGTGGACATTACGCTCTGAAAGTAATTTGTTAAAATTACATACCCCCTTAACCAATTCTGCCGATGAATGGGCTGACGAATTGCTTAATTTAGACCAATTAATTGTTGAGGGTTTTCAAGAAAAAGAATTAAAAAGATACTGCACCCAGCACAATATAAAGTTTAAAAATTCAGAGAGGTCCTTAAGATTACTTAGACAAATACTAATCCATAAAGGCTTTGATGATGAGCAAGCTGATGAAGTTATGTCTCCATTATATGAAGTTCATAATCTTAGAAGTGAGCAAAAAGGTCATAGCTCGGGCGAAACGGCTTTAAATACCAGAAAGAAAATTCGTAAAGATTACGGTAATTTTAGCAACCATTATAATCATCTTTTGGCAGGAATAATAGAGACATTGCAAATTTTAGAAGATGAGCTAATATGAATTAGCTCATCTTGATGGCATCACTCCCACTCAATCGTTGCTGGTGGTTTGCTACTTACATCATAGACCACCCGTGAGACATCAGCAATTTCGTTCATAATACGAGTTGAGATTTTATCCACCAAATCATAAGGCAAATGAGCAAAACGAGCGGTCATAAAGTCCACCGTTTCAACCGCACGCAGGGCAATCACCCACGCATATCGTCTGCCATCGCCAACCACGCCCACCGATTTGACAGGCTGAAAGACAGCAAAGGCTTGGGCGGTTTTGTCATACCAGCCAGAGGCACGAAGTTCTTGCATAAAAATATCGTCCGCCACTCGCAAAATATCGGCATATTCTTTTTTCACTTCGCCCAAGATTCGTACACCTAAGCCTGGTCCAGGGAACGGATGACGATAAATCATATGGTGTGGAATGCCAAGAGCCACGCCAAGTTTACGCACTTCGTCTTTGAATAAATCACGCAAAGGCTCAACCAGTTCAAACGCCAAATCATCAGGCAGACCACCGACATTGTGGTGTGATTTAATGACGTGTGCCTTGCCTTGCTTGGATTTGGCGGACTCAATCACATCAGGATAAATTGTGCCTTGTGCCAAAAACTTGATACCGTCTAGTTTTCTGGCTTCTTCGCTAAATACTTCAATAAATTCTCGTCCGATGATTTTACGCTTAGCCTCTGGGTCGGTTACGCCAGCAAGGGCGGTCAAAAAGCGGTTTTCGGCATCGGCACGAATGACACGAATGCCCATATTCTCGGCAAACATTTGCATTACTTGGTCGCCTTCGTTGAGACGGAGCAAACCATTGTCCACAAACACACAGGTGAATTTATCGCCAATCGCACGGTGCAATAATGCCGCCACCACTGATGAATCCACACCGCCTGATA
>JAUNEE010000022.1 GCA_030525705.1 Moraxella sp. | reverse complement strand
GCACATCAACAAAATCCCCATAAATTGCCGCCGCCGCCATTGCAGGGGAAACAAGGTGCGTACGACCGCCATTACCTTGCCGACCTTCAAAGTTGCGGTTGGAAGTGCTGGCACAATGCTCGCCTACCCCCAATTTATCGGCATTCATCGCCAATTTCTATGGGGTTGGCAATTAGGTTTTTGATAAGTTCGGAATAATTTATTTTACATTAAGTATTTAAATCAGGATTATCCCAATCCGCATCTGCTCTAAACAACCAATCCAATCCTGCACGGCGTTCCATTACCACACTTTCAAATAAATTTACTTCTTTACCGTTAATACGAGCATTCACACACGCCCAATGATAACGATAAATCAAATCGGCTTGGTCTAAAATTTCATCAAGTGAACGCATTTTGACTTTTGATAAAAACTCATCAATGCTATTATTTGATGTTAAAAGACCAATGGCAAAATGACATTCATCGTGGGTCATTGGTTCATTTGGGAATTTTAATTCATCAATCAAACCCAATGCCCATAATAATGCCCAACACGCTTCATATTTCCAAGTCATATTAAGCAAATCTTGTTCATCGCCTTTTTGCTCAAAGACAATCAACTCTTTTTCGGTTAAATTATCAATTTGAAATTGCTTTAATAGTTTTTGATAAAAAATAACAACTTCTACATCATAATCATCATTTCTTTGGTCAAAACTTGCTTGAATGCACAGCATACAGGCTATTAAGCGTTTTGCAGTTTCCAATGGCGTTTTTAATTGAGTTTCACTTTCATCTTCAATAACTGGCAACCAATCAATATAGGCAATGCCCTCATTTTTTAGTTGTTCAATGGATAATTGCTTGCGTTGTTCTGCCGTTTTCATAAAACACCTTTGACTTTTAATTTTAAAAATAAGACAATCATACCACAGATTGCCTTATTTTTCACGCTTAGGCAACCGTCCGCACATCGACAAAATGCCCATAAATCGCCGCCGCCGCCGCCATTGCAGGACTCACAAGGTGCGTTCGTCCGCCATTGCCTTGCCGTCCTTCAAAGTTGCGGTTTGATGTACTGGCACAATGCTCGCCTGCCCCCAATTTATCGGCATTCATCGCAAGGCACATAGAACAGCCCGGCTGCCGCCATTCAAAGCCTGCTTCCATAAAGATTTTATCAAGTCCTTCGCTTTCGGCTTGTTTTTTGACCTGCCCTGAGCCTGCCACCACCATTGCTTGCTTAATGGTTGGGGCAACTTTTTTACCTTCTACAATTTTGGCAACTTCCCTTAAATCTTCAATGCGAGAATTGGTACACGAGCCGATAAACACACGGTCAAGCGTAATATCAGACAATGACTGCCCAGCCGTTAGCCCCATATATTGATAGGCACGCGTCCAGTCCTTACGCTGAACATCGTCTTTGGCATCGTCAAGGGTTGGGACATTTTTAGACACAGGAATGACCATTTCAGGCGAAGTCCCCCACGAGATTTGTGGTTCAATCTCATCGCCATTTAGCACCACCACCGCATCAAAATGAGCATCATCGTCTGATTTTAGGGTATTCCAATAGGCAACGGCTTTATCCCAATTTTCGCCAGTTGGGGCATAGGAGCGACCTTTGACATAGTCTATCGTCTTATCGTCCACCGCCACAAGTCCCACCCTTGCACCGCCTTCAATCGCCATATTACACACCGTCATACGCCCTTCAATCGACATATCACGAAACACTTGTCCACCAAACTCAATGGCATAGCCTGTACCGCCTGCCGTGCCGATTTTGCCGATGATTGCCAAAATGACATCTTTGGGCGTTACGCCTTTGCCCAGTTTGCCGTCCACTCGCACCAGCATATTTTTCATTTTCTTTTGTACAAGGCACTGGGTGGCAAGCACGTGTTCTACCTCACTTGTACCAATGCCGTGAGCCAAACAGCCCAAAGCCCCGTGCGTGGCGGTATGACTGTCGCCACAGACCACCGTCATTCCCGGCAAGGTCAAGCCCTGCTCGGGTCCTACCACGTGGACGATGCCTTGGCGTTCGTCATTGATACCAAACTGCACAACATTAAAGGTTTTACAGTTGTCATCTAAGGTCTTGACCTGAATGCGTGAAGTGTCGTCCACAATGCCAGAAATGCCCTGCTCTCGCTCGGTGGGTGAAGTGGGGACATTGTGGTCAGGGGTGGCAATGTTGGCGGAGAGTCGCCAAGGGGTGCGATTTGCCAAAGCCAAGCCCTCAAAGGCTTGTGGGGAAGTGACTTCGTGCAATAATTGACGGTCAATATAAATGAGCGATGAGCCGTCATCTCGCTGTTTGACCAAATGGTCGTCCCAAAGTTTATCGTATAGGGTTTTGCCTGCCATTTTTGTCTCCTAAGGCGTGCTGGATACTAATTTTTGTAGATAAAAATGTGATAAATCGTCAGATTTTCTAGGGAAAAGTCGCAGACAATACGATGAATATTATCAAGACTTTTGATGACGAAAATCAAGATTTAGCCATTTTTAGCACAAAAATAACACGCACAAATTATTGAGCTTGGACGCGTTGACTGCATCTAACCAGTGTTCAACACGCCCTACGGTTGGTAATATGTTAATTTATTGCAGTATAGCACAACCAAGCAATAAATCTAATTTATGTTTTTTATCCATCCTATGAATAAAAGTTATTTATTTACCAGTCTTTAAACGCCGCCCAAATTGGCACGTGGTCGGACGGTTTTTCCATTGCCCGAATCGGATAGCTAATGCCCGCCTCCGTTAGGCTTGGTACAAGGTCGGCGGTCAATAAAATATGGTCAATGCGTAGCCCACGCTTTGGCTCATCTTCAAAGCCCTTGGAACGATAATCAAACCAGCTTAGCTCATCGCCCGCAGGATACAGATGGCGGTAACTGTCGGTCAGCCCTGTCTTTAACAAGGTTTCATACCATGCCCGCTCCTCTGGCAAAAACGAACAAATACCATTAGAAAGCCAGCGTTTGGCGTTTTTTTCACCAATGCCGACATCAATATCACTTGGTGCAATATTCATATCACCCATCACCACAAGCGAGCGGTTTTGTGCGATTAAGTCATTGATATACAAGGTTAAATCGGCATAGTATTTTTCTTTGGCGGGAAATTTGGTCTCGTGGTGACGGCTTTCGCCTTGTGGAAAATAGCCATTTAGCACATCAACCACTTTGCCCCCAAAGTCATATTGGGCGTGGATAAAGCGTTTTTGGGCGGTGTCATCGTCCGTCAAAAAGCCTTTTTGCACCAAAAGGGGCTTCTTTTTTGACAAAAGCGCTACGCCATAATGCGTTTTTTGCCCAAAAAATTCCACGTGATAGCCCAAATTCTCCACATCGGCAAAAGGAAACGCCTCATCATGCACCTTGGTTTCTTGCAGTCCGATGACATCGGGGTCGAGCGTATCTCTAATCATCTCAAGCTGATGAATGCGTGAGCGAATGCTGTTAATATTAAAACTGACAAATTTCGTCATCATAAAATCCCAAAAAAATAAAAGCTATTGTAACAAATTTCCCCCTTTAGGGTAAGATTCGCTTATAATAAAGTCATCTTTAATTTATCTAAACCTACCGACCATGATTTTTTCACACCCTTATAAAGTCTATATTAGCCACACAGACGCAGGCGGCATTGTCTACCACGCCAATCACCTAACCTTTTTTGAGCATTGTCGCCGTGATTGGCTAACAAGTCTTGGTTTTGACAGTTATTTTTTAGATGACGGACGGCATTTTGTGGTAAAAAATGTCACACTCGACTACAAAGAAGCCTTACTACTGGACGAAACACTCATCGTCAGCATTGACACAGTTTTGGCAAAAAATGCCACTTTGATACTCACCCAAAGCATTTATAAAAACCAAAAAGACCTAGAACAGAAAAAAGCCGCAGCCGCCGCTGTTATTACGCTTACCTGTGTGCGTCACGAAAATGGTCGCATTCGTCCGTGCCGCATTGATGACGCCTTATGCCTAAAGTTAGGACTTACTAAGCCCTAACCTATCTTTCAAATTCAAAACCGAAAGTTTAATACATGAACCATTCTTATAAAAAAGTTTTATGCATTCTGCTATGTGCGGGCGTTTTTTTATGTCTGTTTTTGGCATTTTTCTATGTTTTTAAACAAGATGCATCTGACCTACGCCCGTCACCAGCCCCAGACACAGCATCACCACAGTTTAGCTTACCGAAGCACACCCTATCTGAAGTTCATGGCTTTGGCGAATACAGCCACCTAACTGTTTTACCCAGCCAATATACCCAAAAAAACGAATTTATCCACCAAAATACCTACGAACCGCTCATCGCCCTCCTAGAGGCCGCCAAAAAAGACGGCGTGTCCTTAAAAGTCATCTCTGCTTACCGCTCCTACCACCACCAAAAGCAGATTTGGGAGGACAAATGGGGCAGCAGCGATGAAGCGGACCTTAAAAAAGCTGCTGAGATTTTACGTTGGTCATCTTACCCTGGCACTAGCCGTCACCACTGGGGTACGGACGTGGACCTAAACAGCGTGTCTTTTTCTTACTGGAACTCCAGACAGGGCAAACGCACTCACGCATGGCTCACCGCCAATGCACCCCATTTCGGCTTTTGTCAGACTTATGCCCAAGGCAGAACGGGCGGCTACCAAGACGAGCCGTGGCATTGGTCGCACCTACCCACCGCAAACCACTACCAAGAAAAAATCAGCACGGCAGACGCACTGGATGTCATACTCGCTCAGACTGTCAAAGGTGCAGCCGCGGTACGCACCATGAAAGACACATTAAGCAACCACATTCAAAGTATTAGCCCTTGCAGTCCCACGCCCCAAGCCCCAAGCACAAATCCAATCACCCCAAGCCTTAGTCAAAAATTCACATAAGAAAATAACAGCCCGAGAGCTGTTATTTTTCATCGATATCATTAACTTAACTCACTTGTTCGGTACAGTCAAAACCTGCCCAATACGCAGACCATCACTGGCGTTCATGTTATTCATTTTCGCTAATTCTGCAGTTGTAATACCGTAACGTCTTGCGACTGTCGTCATATTTTCACCCGACTTCACCGTGTGCGTCGTGGTTAGTTTTGGTACTTTAATGGTCTGCCCAGCAGTCAAGCGAGCATTGGTCGCAAGGTTATTGGTGCGTGCCAAATCTGCGATAGACACCCCAAAGCGAGAGGACAAAGACGTCAACGTATCGCCTGATTTCACTTGATACGCTTCGGTGTTTCTAATGGTTTGCCCTGCACTGGTGGTGGCTGGTGTCGTAGTAGTAGATGTCGTGCGTGTACTACCTGCCGCAGGAATGGTCAAGGTGCGTCCGCTGACAAGCCCTGCATTTGTGGCAAGATTGTTCGCCGCCGCAAGCTCAGCCACACTTACGCCATGACGATTCGCCACGCCGATAAGCGTATCCCCTGACTGCACACGGTAAGTGGTTGCACGGGTCGGTGCGGTACGTGCAGGGGTGCTTGCTGCCGCACTGGTTGCAGGGACATTGATGGTTTGACCTACCACCAAGCCATCACTGGCAGTAAAATTATTCAAAGCTGCAATCTCAGTCGGCGTTGTCCCTAAGCGGTTTGCTACGCCAATAAGCGTATCTCCCGGCTGCACACGGTAAGTGCCTGTGCGCGTGGTGGTGCGACTTGGGGTGGTCGTACGTGCGGTGGTCGCTGTGCTTCTATTTGGCACAAGTGACAATTTTTGACCACGCAATAACCCTGCATTGGTCTCAAGGTTATTATAACTAGCAAGCTGCGCCACGGTTAACCCGTGCTTGGCAGCCACACCCGTCAAAGTATCCCCTGCTTGTACGGTATAGCTGTCTGCACGGGTGGTCGTAATGGCTCTAGCATCACTGCTGTTATTGGCACGGGCAGCAGCGGCAGCAGAAACTTTTAAGCGAGAGTTCGCTAGCAAGACACTATTTTCGCTCATTTGGTTCCATTCACGTAGCTGTGCGACAGTTACACCATGGCGTGCCGCAATACCTGACAAGGTGTCGCCACGCTGCACCACATACACACCATCAACCACCGCGGGACGGTTCGGAGCAACAGTCTGTGAGCCGCTTTGTGTGCCAACACCTGCCAAGGTGCTATTTGAATCGAATTGCAAGGCGCGGGTCTGCCCACGCGCATCTAGCACTGATTGACCTGTTTGCACAGCATTTAACTCAATACCCCCATCGGTAGGATTGATAACTTGTACAGGCTCAGGCGTATTTAAGCGAATTTGCTCGCTGATAAAGGCACGCTCCTCTGCACTTAATGGCGGCTCTTGCATGACGGTATTATTCGCTGTGACAATGGCAGCGGTGGTCGGCAAGGTATTGGTGGTGCGTAGCTCTTGGGCAGAAACAGTATTAGGCGAAGCCGCCGCAGTCTCAGGAGCGATATAAGCGGTATTTTGTGCTACGGTATTTTGGGTGTAGCCATAGCCCGGCAACGCACGCAAGCGTGTATCTATCGTACTAGACAAACTATCTGGAATGACCACACGGGTTGGCCCTGCTCTATCTACACGCAAAGCGGTTAAAGCAGGATTTAGTAACTGTAATTCACTAACAGGCACACCTGTTACATTTGAAACTTCTTGTAAGCTAACGCCCTCGTTTACTGACACCGTACGGAAGTGCGCATGGTTAGCGATGGCAGGCAGACTGACGCCATACTGATGCGGCGCACCGATAATCTGTGCTACCGCCATAAAGCGTGGCACATAGTTCATCGTTTCTGTCGGCAGACGCAGTGACCAGTAGTCGGTCGGCAGTCCTTGCGCACGGTTAGCGTCAATAGCACGCTGAATACGCCCCGGACCTGCGTTATACGCCGCCAATGCCAGCTCCCAAGAACCGAACTGATTGTACAAACTGGTTAAAAAGTCATAAGCCGCACGAGTGGATTCAATAACATCACGGCGTCCATCATAACTATTACTTTGATTTAGACCATAAATACGCCCCGTACTTGGGATAAACTGCCAAAGACCTGCTGCGGCCGCATTACTGGTCGCAGATGGGTCATAGGAGCTTTCGATGATAGGTAGAAGCGCAAGTTCAGTCGGAATGCCACGACGCTCCGCCTCGGTTACCGTGTGGTACAAATAGCGGCTGGCACGAGCCGTCAAACGATCAAGATAACTTTGACGGCTACTAAACCATGATTTTTGTGCTTCGATACGCTCGCTATAATTAGGCTGGCTTAAACGGTAGCCACGGCGAACTCTATCCCACAGGTTACCATAACGCTGAACAGCGATACGGTCGCCTTCCACCATGCTCATATCACGTGCTTCAAGCAAATCCTCCAAAATAGACAAGGTTTCATTGTCTAAAATAGCAGAACTTTGAGCGGGCTGATTCCATGCACCAGCTTGGTTGTTCCAGACGGGGGTCGCTACCGTGGTGGCTTGTGTTGGTGTGCCGATAGCAGTCGGTGTGATGACCGCTTTTGGGCTACTGCTACACGCTGCCAAAAAGCAGGTGGAAACAGCCACCGCCAAAGGTAGCTTCATGCTCTTTAGTTTCGCTCTTGAAGTGTTTTGAGTGAAGTGCTTCATACTCATGCGACTGTCCTAAATCAAAGAAAAAATCACGGCAAAAAAGCCTAATACCCTAAAGTATAACAATAATCCCAACGCCTTAAAAGCATTTTTGTCGATTTTTACACATAAATGTGTCTTTTTTAACAAAAAACCGTCCAAAATTGATGTTGGACGGTTTTTTTATATGCGATTTTTATACCAAAATCACAGATTTTGCTGATTTTTTTGTAGGTTCGGATCGGCAAATACCACTTCTTCTTCCACAAATTCAGGCTTAACCTTGACCACGAAATCCTCTCTTGACAGACCCATCGCCAAAGGAATTGAGCTTGCGATATACATTGAAGAATATGTACCCACCAACAGACCGATAAGTAACGCCACCGAGAACCAAAACAGCCCTGCACCGCCCAAAAACAGCATGGCAATCACCACCACCAAAACTGTACCAGACGTCATAAACGTACGGCGTAACGTTTCTGTCAAAGACAAATCGATAATTTGTCTTGGCTCCAAGCCACGCACACGGCGAAAATTCTCACGGATACGGTCATAAACAACGATGGTATCGTTCAAAGAATAACCAATCAATGCCAATACCGCCGCCAATACCGTCAAATCAAACGGCCAGCCAAAAATTGCAAAGACCCCAAGCACCACGATGGTGTCATGAAATAACGATAAAATCGCCCCAACACCCAGCTTAAACTGGAAACGCACCGCCACATAAAGTAGCATACTTGCCAGTGCCACCGCCAATGCCAGCAGGGAATTTAGGTAAATTTCCTCGCCCAGCTGACCACCAATGATGCTAATGTTATCCACAGATACGGTGTTATTAGGCAAAGCAAGTGCAGCATCCAAGCGAGTTGCCAGTGTCTCAGCATCACCCTCTTGAGGGGGCAAACGCACTAAAAGCTCCTGACGTGTCCCCAAATACTGCACCACCGCATCATCAAAGCCCGCCTGCGCTAAGGCATTTGACACCGCAACGCTTTCTACAGGCTGACCATAACGGACATCGGCAGAAACACCGCCTGTAAAATCCAAGCCAAGATTTAGCCCTTTAAACACAATGGCAACAATACTAATAATCACCACCAAAGCCGACAAAATCGCCATTGGTTTTTCGATTTTCATAAAGGGCAAAATACGCTGAGCAGCAGTTTTTAAACCACCCTCTGCTAGTGCTGCCTCGTCCGCTTCATGCTCAGGCAAAGCAGTCGCGTCTGCTTGTTTGGCAAGTGCCGCTTGGTTGGCAGCCGCATTACTCCCCTTGCCGTTGCGTCTTGGTCCACGGCGTCTTGGTGCTGCTTGAGCATTGGGATTTTCAAGATTGTCTGTACTCATCGATAACTCCTAACTTAACCAATACTCAAGGTTTCAAGATTTTTACGATTGCCATACATCAAATGAATGATGGCGCGTGTTACCATAATGGCGGTAAATAGCGAGGTGATGATACCGATTGCCAAGGTGATGGCAAAGCCCTTAATCGGACCTGTACCAATAGCGAACAAAATAAACGCCACCAAAAGCGTGGTAATATTGGCATCAAAAATACTGCTAAACGCCCTATCAAAACCTGCGATAATGGCAGACTTCGGACGTGCACCATTGGCAAGCTCTTCACGAATCCGCTCAAAAATCAGCACGTTGGCGTCCACCGCCATACCGATGGTCAAAACAATACCTGCAATGCCCGGCAAGGTCAAGGACGAGCCAATAATCGACATAATAGCAATCATAATCACCAAGTTCAATGCCAAAGCCACGTTCGCAATCAAGCCAAACACCCGATAAAAAATAATCATCCACAAGAATACCAAGAAATAGCCCACTTGGGTTGAGAAAATACCTTTATCAATGTTTTCTTGACCCAAAGAAGGACCAATGGTACGCTCTTCCACGAAATACATCGGTGCCGCCAACGCCCCAGAGCGTAACAGCAGTGCCAGCTCAGACGCTTCTGCCATGTTATCAAGCCCCGTAATTCTAAAAGAAGACCCTAAAACGGCTTGAATGTTGGCTTGGTTAATGACACGGGTTTCTGAGTAAGGCTCACGCACTTCTACGCTCTCGCCTGCTGCATTGGTCTCATAGCGGACACGCTGTTTATTTTCGATAAATAGCACCGCCATTTGCTTGCCCACCGCAGAACGGGTGGCGTTTTGCATTAGGCGACCGCCCGCATCATCTAGAGTGATGGCAACTTCCGCTTGACCATTGTGAGGGTCGACATTCGCCTGAGCGTTAGTGACTTTATCCCCCGTCACGATGGCTTGACGGTCAAGCAATACAGGCGGGCCATCAAGCGTCCCAAAAGGAAAGACCTCCGTGCCAATGGGCGGCGTACCACCTGTGAAGGTGTGGGCTTGGTCAGATACCATACGAAACTCAAGATTCGCCGTCCGTCCAAGGACACGCTTCGCCTCGGCAGTGTCTTGCACCCCAGGCAGCTCAACCACGATACGGTTCGTCCCTTGTGACTGCACCAAAGCCTCAGACACGCCGAGCTCGTTGATACGGTTTCTAAGCGTAGTTAAGTTTTGGGAGATGGCGTACTCATTGATTTGCGCCAAAGCTTGCTCAGTATAAGTCAAATCAAGCGCCGCACCTTCGGTATCCATAATCGGACGCACATTAAAGTCCGCACCGAAGCTTCTTTGGAGAAGACCTTGGGCGGTGTTACGGCTTTGGGTGTCATTAAAATGCAGCACCAGACCGTCCTCTTTTGTGCGTAAGCTTTTTGTGGCAATCTCATCTGCCCGCAGTGTACGACGGATTTCTTGGGTGACGTTTTTTAGACGCTGTTCCAAGGCTTTTTCCATGTCCACTTCTAAGACAAAACGAACGCCCCCACGCAAATCCAGACCCAGCTTCATCGGTTTTGCACCGATTTTGGTGAGCCATTCGGGTGTGGTCTGAGCAAGGTTTAACGCCACCACGTAATTATCGCCCAGTTCACGGCGAAGCACTTCTTGTGCCTTTAACTGGTCTTCAGGGGTAGACAGTCGAATCAAAGCAGTATTATTCTCAAAACTGCCTCCGTGATGCGACAGCCCCGCTTGCTCCAAAAGACCTTGGGAGCGTGACAGCACATCCGCATTCAGTGTGATGCCTGCTGAACTGCCAGTGATTTGCACCGCACTTTCATCAGGATATAGATTGGGCAAGGCGTACAGACCTGAAATCAGTACCACCACCACAATTAAAAAGTATTTCCAAGCAGGGTAATGCATAATACCATCTTACCAAAAGTTTAGGCAAACATGCCCATAATAAAGTCCAAGCAAAAATCGCCCAATGCTTAAATATTGGCAATCGTACCGGCTGGCAATACGCTAATCACGCTGGCACGCTGGATTTTAATTTCATTATTCGCATTTAAGGCAACAACGGCATAATTTTCATCAAGCTTTTTAATGACGCCCATCAATCCACCTGCGAACACAACTTCATTGCCCACCGCCAAAGCGTCAATCATCGCACGGTGCTGCTTATTACGCTTCGCTTGTGGACGGATAATTAAAAAATAAAAAATCGCAAAAAATGCCACAGGCAGCAGCATTTGTGCCAAAAACGATGGCTGAGCAGGTGCAGCACCAGCGGCGGCGTACGCAGAAGTAATAAAAAGACTCATAATCTTATCCATAAAAAAACATCAAATACCCAAACAAAGCTAAGTCCAGCCAAGTCCTAATCCACATTAAGCCTTAGCCAAGGCGTTTAGCCTCCACAAAAGAGCTATTTGAAAAAATTAAAAAATAACGCCCATCATAGCACAAAAGCGAAAAATACCCAAGCACCTAACAGACAATTCACCCAATAAAAAGCCCAAAGCCCCGCACCAAAACCCTAAAACTACCCAAAAACAGAGCAATCCTGATACCAAGTCCGCCAAGCTTAGAAAAATTCCTTGCCACTTGGGTAGATTTGCTTTAATATGGGCTTAATTTTGGCAACCCAGCGACTTATATGCACAGGCGAAACGCACTTTTAAACCCTTTACCCCCCCAAAAAACACCCTCTTACCCAGATAAAAAAAGCCACAGCAAGCATCACACCTATCCGCTTGGTGGATTTTTGGCATTTGGCACGCTTTTATTTTCAAACCCTGCATGGGCAGCAAGTGGCACAGCGCCCGACTACGGTACCGCGGTTGCTTTGCTTATCTTTTTTGTGTCTTTGTCGTTGATTGTCTCGTTTGTTTGCTCGGTGTCTGAGGCGGTGCTTTTGACCATGACACCCAGTTACATTGACACTTTGGCAGAAGACAACCCAAAAGGTGCTGCCCTATTAAAAGACGTCAAAGTCAACAACATCGCAAAGTCCATCTCCGCCATCTTAACCCTAAACACCGTTGCCCACACGCTTGGCTCGCTGGGTGCAGGCGCACAGGCGACCGTGGTTTTTGGGAGTGCTTGGTTCGGGGTATTTAGTGCGGTGATGACCTTGGTAATTCTTATCGGCACAGAAATTATCCCAAAAACCCTAGGGACAACCTACTGGCGAAAATTCGCCCTACCTGTGGCATACTACGTCAGAGCCATCAATGTCGCCTTAATGCCGATTATTTGGGTCACAGAAAAAATCAGCAAACTTTTAACCCGTGGCAGCCCAAGCAGTGAATTTAGCCGTCATGAGTTTTTGGCACTTGCCAATGCAGGTGAGCAAGCAGGACAAATCAACGCACTAGAATCACGCATCATTAAAAATCTGCTCGCACTCGGCAATGTTCATGTCGAAGCAGTCATCACGCCACGCTCTGTTATGATGGCGTTCGATGAAAATAGCACGGTGGGTGATATTTTTGCCAACCACCCCAAGCTGTCTTTCTCTCGCTTCCCCGTGTATGATGAAGAAATCGATGAAATCACAGGGTTCGTTTTAAAATCCGACCTACTGCTTGCCAAATCCAACCAAGACCTGCACACTCCCATAAAAAGCTACAAGCGTGACATTACTTTTGTCTTTGCAAAAATGAAACTCTTTGATTTACTGGAGCTTATGCTAAAATCACGGGTGCATATTGTCATCGCTGTCGGTGAATATGGTGAAGTAAAAGGCTTGGTCAGCTTAGAAGATGTGCTTGAGACTTTGCTTGGGCTTGAGATTGTCGATGAATTTGACAAAGTAGAAGATATGCAGGCACTCGCCCGTCAGCTGATGGACAGACGTATGAGTCGCCTTGGGGCAACTTTAGAGGCGGACGACAGCCCCGCCCCCCAACGCTGATAACACAACCACCATCAAACCAAAAACAGCGCCCCCGCTGTTACAAGCCCAATGAAACACCCTAAAAAAGGCAACATTTTGTTACATATTTTGGGAGGCTTTGGTGTATGATGGTAGTTATTCATGGTGAACTTCCATGCACTTCCTGCATTACTTCTGTGATGCAAAGATAGCAAGAACCACCAAAAACGCCAATGCGTTCACGCACAGCCCGTTTCGCTGTGACCTTAAAAAAGGCAAGTCAATGACAAAACATACGCTCCCTCGCTTCGCAAAAAAAGCCCTACTGCCCAGTGCTGTGATTGGCACGGGGGTGTGCTTTTATCACTTATTAAAAAAACGTGGTAAAAACTTAAGCGGTGCATTCACAAAAACCGCCTTGGGCGTGGCGACCGCAGGCGTCCTAATGAGTACCCCTGCCCACGCACAGATGAGTGAACAGCTGGTGATGAACTATGCCCAAAGTATGCAAAACGCCGCCAACAGCCAAAACATCAGCCAGCTTGGGCGGCTGCTATCCGATGATGTGGTGGTCTCCTTGACCCGTCAAGGGCGTGGCAGTAGCACGCTGGATAAGTCGAGTTATTTAGATTTACTCCAAAAAAGCTGGACGCAAGCAAGCAATTACCGCTACACCATTTCCATCAATGACATCATCATCACAGGCGACACCGCCCGTGCCCAAGTCGTCACTCGGGAGACATGGACAACCAAAGACGGCAAAAAAACCGTCCTAACCACCACCTCTCGTGCCACGTTGGGGCTGTCAGGCTCGAACGTCCTGCTCTTACGCTCCGTCTCCCAGATGGCAATGGAACAAAGCAACTAAAAAACCACACACAAAAACCCCAAAGCGAATTTGGGGTTTTCTTTTCAATCTCAAAACATCAAGGCGTCACAGGTGGCATATCAATGCCCAGCCATTCATCAAAGCCGAACAGTAAATTCATATTTTGAATGGCTTGTCCTGACGCACCCTTGACAAGGTTATCCTGCACCACCATAACAGTGAGAATATCATCATCTTGATGCACAGCGATACGCAAGCGGTTCGAAGCCCGCACCGACTGCGTGTCTGGCAGTACCCCTTTGGGCAAAACATCGATAAAGCGTTCATCGGCATATGCTCGCTCAAACACCGCCTGCCAGTCTTCTTTTTGACCTTGGGCATTCAGCGTTAAGTGAATGGTACTGAACATACCCCGAATCATCGGCACCAAATGAGGCACAAAACGGAGTTTATGCGTATGCTTCGCCCCCAAAATCTCATGCACACCTTGAGAAATTTCAGGGTGATGGCGATGCCCTGCCACACCATACGCACTAAAATTCTCAGAAATCTGCCCATAAATCAGCCCAAGCTTGGCTTGCCTGCCCGCACCTGATACGCCCGATTTGGCATCAATGATAATCACCCCTTCGCTTAGCGTCATACCACGTGCATTTTCTTGCTCAATGAACGGCTTTAAGCCTAAAATCACCGTGGTGGGATAGCAGCCAGGGTTGGCGATGAGTGACGCTTTGGCAATCTTATCTCGTTGCACCTCAGACAGACCATACACCGCCTGCGTCAGCACATGAGGACAACTGTGCGGCATTCCGTACCATTTTTCAAATTCTGCAAGCGACTGCAAACGAAAATCCGCCCCAAGGTCAATCACCTTCACGCCTTTTTCTAAAAGCGTCCCCGCCATCTCCATGGCAACGCCATGCGGCGTGGCAAAAAACACCACATCGCACGCTGCCAAAGCCGTCGCATCAGGCTCACTAAAACTTATATCCGTCACACCACGCAAACTAGGGAAAAATTCACAGACGCTTTTACCCGCCTCACTCCGTGAGGTTAGAACGCTAAGTTTAGCTTTTGGGTGCATGGACAAAAGACGCACAAGCTCACTGCCCGTATAGCCTGTACCACCCACTATACCGACTTTAATAACTTCACTCATGACACACTCCTTGTCAAGCTACTTAATCCGTAATGTCATCTAGCAAATCAAGCTCGATGGCTTTTTGTAAAATGGTGCTAGAGCGGTTACCCGAACGACAAAAAATGTGCAAAGGACGCTCCGTACGATTATAAAAATCCGCAAACTCCTGCACATGATTCATATCCATCATGCCCCCCGAAAAGGCAATCTGACGATACGCCATGCCCAGTTCATGACACGCTTTTTCAATCTCCTCACTGGTCGGCTGACCCGCTTCCTCAAAATCTGGACGGTTATTGATGACGGTTTTTACGCCTTGGCTGTGTAGGTATTTAACATCTTCCGTCGTGATTTGACCTGAAATGGTGATGGCAGGATTGCTCATAAAATTCTCACTTTTTTTAAAAAAATAAACCGTTTTAGCTTACACAAGTTTTTCTGCTTTCGCAACCATTTTGGCAAAACTTATTTTATCCTTGCTATAAGTACCTAAATGGCATTGATTTTTATCTCACAACTCACCCTCAAAATCATGCAACTATTTTTAAGCCAAACCAATAGCCTTGACAAAACTAGGATTTTCGTTCGCCCCAAGCTATGCCCTCGGGCAAAAAAACAGTGATGGTTCGACACGCTCACCACGAACGGCTTTCCTTAATTTTAGAGTTTCGCAAGCGGTCTAATCATGCTATAGTATCACTTTTAAGACCGAGCCAGCTTACGCACGCCAACTTAGGATTTTTTATGAAACAGTCGCCCCTAAAATCATCACTGGATAAACTTAGCGAACTCACCCAAAGCCCACTGCTCACCTCAAAACGCCAAAACGGCATCGAAAGCAGACATTTTAACGGGCATAAAAATTTCGATGAACTTGCCCAGCACACCGCACCGCACCCGAAAAATGCCGCACTGTTCTCACCCATAAAAGTCGGACGCACCCACCTAAAAAACCGCATTGTCATGGGATCGATGCACACAGGATTAGAAGACTGGTTCTGGGATTTTGGCAAGCTTGCGACATTCTATGAAGCTCGTGCCAAAGCAGGGGTCGGGCTTATCGTTACAGGCGGATTCTCCCCCAACCACCAAGGCAAACTCACCCCTTTTGCTGGCAGCATTTCCCAAAAAACCGACATCGCCGCTCATATGCTGGTCACCCGTGCAGTGCATAAACACGGCGGAAAAATCCTCATTCAGCTGTTACACAGCGGACGCTATGGCTACCACCCATTTGTGGTCGCCCCAAGCCCCATCAAATCCCCCATTTCGCCTTTTAAGCCACGGCAAATGAGCGAAACGCTCATCGAAAAAACCATTCAAGATTTCGCAAACAGCGCCAAAATCGCCAAAGACGCAGGCTATGACGGCGTGGAGATTATGGGGTCTGAGGGTTATTTGATTAACCAATTTTTAGCCACGCACAGCAACGAGCGGACGGACGCTTATGGTGGGGCATTTTCGGCACGCTGTCAGTTCGCCCTCAGGGTGGTAACCGCCGTCAGAGCTGCTGTGGGCGAGGATTTTATCATCGGTTTTCGCTTGTCGGTGATTGATTTAATCAAAAACGGCAACACCATGGCGGACACTATCGCTTTCGCCAAAGCCTTGGAGAATGCAGGCGTCAACCTCATCAATACAGGCATCGGCTGGCATGAAGCCCGCGTACCCACCATCATCACGTCCGTACCCCGTGCCAGCTTTAGCCGTTATAGTCACGCCATAAAAACCACTCTTACTATTCCTGTCATCGGGGCAAACCGCATTAACATGCCTGACACGGCAGCTGCCTTGATAAAAGAGGGAACGGTGGATTTAATCCAAATGGCACGTCCATTTTTGGCAGACAGCGATTGGGTATTAAAAGCCTATCTGGGCGAAGATAACGCCATCAACACCTGCATCGCCTGCAACCAAGCCTGCCTTGACCACACCTTTGAAAATAAAAAAGCCAGCTGCCTTGTGAACCCTACAGCGTGCAACGAAGAGGATTTCGTGCTAATAAAAGCCAAAAACCCCAAACGCATTGCCGTCATCGGGGGTGGGGTGGCAGGTATGACCGCCGCTCTCATCGCCCAAAAACGCGGGCATCAAGTCACCCTTTTTGAAGAAAAGGACACGCTGGGCGGACAGTTTAATTTCGCCAAAGTCATCACAGGCAAAGAAGAATTTTTCGAGACGCTCCGTTACTACCGCCACGAGCTTGCTCATTATGGTGTGGAAATCCGCCTAAACACGGCGGTGGATAAAGCACTACTAAAACAAGAAAAATTCGACAGCGTGGTCGTGGCGACAGGCATTAGCCCCCGCCAAATCACCCTAAAGAAAACCGAAAACAGCCCCATAAAAATCATGGATTACAGCGAGCTATTATCTGGCAAGGCAGTCGCAGGTGAGCGTGTGGCGATACTAGGGGCAGGCGGTATCGGCTATGATGTGGCAGAATTTTTAGCGACCAAGCACCGCCCAGACCCAGACATAAATCACCCCAACTACCGCCCCACTTTGCCCACACCAGAAGAATTTTTAAGCACATGGGGCGTGGATAAAAATCCGCACTACGACAGCCAAGGCGGACTGGTCGCACCCACGCCACACACCCCCTTACGCCAACTCTACCTACTGCAACGCAGTGACGGCAAATTCGGTGCTAGCCTTGGAAAAACCACAGGCTGGGTACACCGTGCCAGCCTAAAACAAATGGGCGTCATCTTGATGGGCGGTGTCCGCTATGACAAAGTGGATAACGAGGGGCTTTGGGTAGTAAAAGACGGTCAAAAGCAGCTTCTGCGGGTTGACACCCTCGTCATCTGTGCAGGGCAAGAGTCCGTAAACACACTCATGCCCGACATTGGCGAGTCGCCCACGGATTTTCATATCATCGGTGGTGCGAAAAACGCAGAACGCATTGACGCCAAGCGTGCCATTAAAGAGGGCTATGAACTTGGGTTAAAGCTCTAAACAACTGCTAAAGTACCACCCCACAAGCATGACCACTTGCCCACGCCCATTGAAAATTATAGCCGCCCAGCCACCCTGTGACGTCTAGCACTTCACCGATGAAGTATAAATCCTTACATAAAAGACTCTCCATGGTTTTTGAGGACACTTCATCGGTGCTGACACCGCCCAGCGTCACCTCAGCGGTGCGATACCCTTCCGTCCCTGAAGGTAACAGCCTGTGTGCGTTTAACACCGCCCCAAGCTCCACCAACACCTCATCTTTTAGGTCGGCAAGTGCCACAGTGCTGTATTTTTGCCATAGCAGGGTCTCTAAGACCGCCAGCAGTTTTTTTGGCAAAGGGTCGTCCAGCGTCTCTAAAACTGTACGAATGCGTTTTTTTGGTTGCTTGGTTTTTTGGGTAAGCAAAAACTCCGCCACATCAAGTCTAGGCAGCCAGTCAATAAAAATCGGTTCACCCAACCGCCAATAATTCGACAACTGCAACATCGCAGGCCCTGACAGCCCCCGATGTGTAAACAGCACGGGCAAATGAAAACTCATTTTTTCATTAAACCCCCGCACCATCACCGCCGTCCCCGCTAGACGCCTAAACGCCTCGCCCACCCCATCGGTAAACGTAAACGGCACAAGCCCCGCCTCAGTCGGCACGACCATATGCCCAAACTGTGTCGCCACTTGATAACCGAAACCTGTCGCCCCCATGGTCGGAATGGACAGCCCCCCTGTCGCAATCACCAGTTTTTGACTGCGATAGATTTTCTGTATCGGGCTGGATTCTTTGGGTTTTTTCAAAGACGCCATCGTTTCCAAAAAAAATCCCTCTGTGCTTTTTTCTATGCTAAGTATCTTTGTATTTAGTACAATCGTAACCCCGTACTTTTCGCACTCACTTAGTAGCATATCTAAAATATCTTTTGCAGAATTCTGACAAAATAACTGCCCCTGCTCCTTTTCCTCGTAGGCAACGCCATATTCATTCACTAGCCCAATAAAATCCCAGTTCAAATAACGTGACAATGCCGACTTACAAAAATGACGATTCTCCCCAACATAATGAGCGGGCGTTACCTCATAATTGGTGAAATTACAGCGTCCGCCACCACTCATCAAAATCTTTTTACCTGCTTTATTGGCATGGTCTAGCACGCAGACTTTTTTGCCTCGCTTAGCGGCAGTCATGGCACAAAACAGCCCTGACGCCCCCGCCCCGACGATAAGTACTTCATATTCTGAGGATTTTTTGCCAAAAGACACATCACAAAAGGACATACAAACTCGCTTCACATCAATAAATCCGCCTATGATACACGTTTTTTTAGAAAAAAAGAAAGCTGTTTTAATCCATTAAAAGTTATCAATCATAAAAAATATTAAACTAATTTTCATAATTTCACGAAAAAAAGACCCAAAGAACCCCCTGCCAAAACCCCGATAAAAATGCTACAATGCACATTTTATGAGTTTATTTTCACTGTTTAAAGGGATACTTATTTATGACTTCAACCGCACAACTCATCGCCCAAAATGACAAATACGGCACAAAAAACTACCTACCCCTCCCCATCGTGATTAGCCAAGCCGAGGGCATTTGGGTGACTGACCCCGAGGGCAACCGTTATATGGATATGTTGTCCGCCTACTCTGCAGTCAACCAAGGACACTGCCACCCAAAAATCATCAACACCCTAAAAGAACAAGCAGGGCGTGTCACGCTTACCAGCCGTGCCTTTCATAATGACAAGCTTGCCCCATGGAGCGAAAAAATCTGCACATTGGCAAATAAAAGCCGTGTCTTGCCCATGAACACAGGGGCAGAAGCCGTGGAAACCGCCATCAAAACCGCACGCCGATGGGGTTATGACGTCAAAGGCATCGCCGACAATCAAGCAGAAATCATCGCCTGCGTGGACAACTTCCACGGTCGCACCATGGGTGCAGTCTCCTTATCTTCCGACCCTGATTATAAGCGGGGTTTTGGTCCGATGCTTGGCGGGATTAAGCTTGTGCCTTATGGCGACCTTGACGCCCTAAAAGCCGCCATCACAGAAAATACAGCAGCCTTCCTTATCGAGCCTATCCAAGGCGAAGCAGGCATCAAGCTTCCCCCAGAAGGCTTCATGAAAGCCGCCTATGAAGTCTGCAAAGAAAACAATGTGCTATTCATCGCCGATGAAATTCAAGCAGGACTGGGACGCACAGGCAAGCTTTTCGCCTGCGAACATGAAGATGTCGTGCCAGATATGTATATTTTAGGCAAGGCACTTGGGGGCGGCGTGTATCCGATTTCCTGCGTTCTAGCCAATGACGAAATTCTAGGCGTCTTTGAACCAGGCTCTCACGGCTCAACCTTCGGCGGCAATCCGATGGCGTGTGCCGTTTCCATGACTGCCCTTGACGTACTTTTAGAAGAAAATATGGTGGAAAACTCTGCCACGCTTGGGGCGTACTTCTTAGAAGAATTAAAGAAAATCAATAACCCGAAAATCGTTGAAGTGCGTGGGCGTGGTCTATTTATCGGTGTAGAACTGTCTGAACCTGCCCGCCCCTACTGCGAGGCACTAAAAGAGCTTGGATTATTATGCAAAGAAACGCACGACACCGTCATTCGTTTCGCTCCGCCTCTTATCATCACCAAAGAAGAGCTTGACCTTGCCTTGGAAAAAATCCGCCAAGTCCTAAACTAAAAACCACAACCAAAAAAGCCGTTCTTAACCAAGAGGCTTTTATGCCTTAAAAAAACACCGTCCAAAAATTTGAACGGTGTTTTTTATTTCATCACTTCATGAGCAAATTATTTACCCGCTTTAAATACCCAGCAGGGTCGTCAAGCTGTCCGCCATCAGCCAAAATGGCTTGGTC
>JAUNEE010000021.1 GCA_030525705.1 Moraxella sp. | reverse complement strand
AATCTTTAAATCCAGACAATACACAAAACCCCTGCCAGAGATGGTGGGGGTTTTGGGTTTTTAAGGAGTAGCGTGCTAGAAAGGTATTTGTGTGGGTTTTGGGGTGGTCGATTGTCGCACTTTGGGTAGATGGATAAAAATAAAATCCTAAAAATTTCTTTTTGGGTATAAACCAATCAATTATCATCTAGCAGTCTAAAGAAAATCGGAATTAACGTAATATGCCGCCCATACTATCAAAATGAGAAATTTTCTTTCTTCTGTGGTTTTATATATCCTAAACACTCCATCGTATTTATAAGAATAAAAATACCCATCATAAAACATAGCGTTCGTGCAGTATTTTTTCTGGTCGTCCCCAATGTGACATTTATGATTTAGCACATTGACTTTGGTATCAAAATAATAATCCTTGTCTGTAAAATCTTCAGGGGCTTCTAGGTCTAACTTTGCAAATGCTGGAACCTCGTAAACAATGTTTCCAGCTGTCACCTCAAGGGCATAAGTGGACTTTTCTTTCTTTGAGGTATAAAGATAGGTATCTACATTGCTCGAACGCTCAATATACGTCTCTGAGTAAATCGGATAACTCCGAAATAACGCCCACAGTACACAAGAAATCAACGCACCTGACACCATGGTGATGCTTAGGTATTTTAACTGCCGTGTTTCTTCTGGGTGAGTTCTGGTTTTTAGATTTGGGTGGTATGGGGGTTGAATTTGGGTTGGTGTATGAAATAGGTGTGTCTTATCACTGTTGTGCTTTGGGTGGGGTTTTTAAGTTTCTTTAAAAACGGCGGTCAGTGCGTCATTTTGATATAGCCATAGGGCGTCTTTTTTATAAAAAACAGGCGTGGGGCTGCCTTTGTGCATTAGGGCAAATGAGAGAAGTTCGCTCATATCACGACCGATGAACGTGGCGAGTGATTTGCATTCAAGTTTTACTAGACTTTCTTTTAGTCGCCATAGCTGGTTTCGGGCGAAAGCTTGCTGTTCTTTGGGTAATGTGTATAGTAGGGCTTGTTCATTTTTATGAAAAAAGCGTTCAGCGATTTTTTCATTGATGTCTCCAAGTTCAACGTCAATGCCGCACGCTGTCGGCGAGATAATGAGGGCTACTATGTTTTGGCTGTGGCTAAAACTCACACATAATGGCGGGTTTTTCGGGTGGGTTAGGCGATAAGGTAGGGCGGTGTCATCAAATGTATAATTTGGCAAATCGGACAGACAGTGGGCGAGCAGGGTGCGGACTTCTTGTTTTTGGGTGTGTTTTTGGGTGGGTTTATGCTCGATGAGCGTACCTGTTTCGGCAGAGACGATGAGTGTGCGGTCTTTTTTTAGGTGGTAGGTGGGTTGCATGGCGTGTTTTTCTTTTTGGCATGAAAAATGCCCCAAGGCGGGGCATTTTCTTGATGGGGATTAGTAAGACAGTGCAGCACGGCGGTTTTGAGACCATGCACCTTCGCCTGAACCTGTGGCGACTGGCTGCTCTTCACCGAAGCTGATGATTTCGATGTTGCTAACATTCGCACCACGGCTGGCTAAGTAGCTACGCACGGCAGCTGCACGACGCTCGCCAAGGCTCATGTTGTATTCACGGCTACCACGCTCATCTGTGTGACCTGCAACCAGAACACGTGCGCCAGGGTTGGCAGACAAGAAAGCAGCGTGCTGATTTAGAACGGCAGCAGCGTCTGAACGAATGGCGTCAGAGTTGAAGTCAAAATGCACAACGGCTTGCATATTCGCAGCGGCGGCACGAATGGCGTCAGGGTTAGACACCAAAGAACCACCTGTGTAGCCTGTGCCGTAGCCTGTATTGCTAATCGGGGCAACGACAACTTGTGATTTTGGTTTTTTGCTGGCACAGCCAGTGGCAATCAAAGTGCTAGAAACTAGGGCTAGGGCGGCAATTTTGCCAAAAGAATGCAAAGAACGCATAACAACTCCTAAAATGGGCGAATGCCAAAGGCATGGGCGATAAGTCTAACCAAAAGGCACGCAAGGTGCTTTGGCAATTATAAAAAACATAGTGCCATCATGCCAAAATTTACGAATTTTAACAAGATGTTTTGGGGTATTTTTTGTGCATTTTGGCAGATTTTTTCTGCTTTGTGAATAGTTTGTTTGTAATCTTGCCTATATTTTAATCAAGGTGGCAAAATTTTTGTGAAATCGACCAAGAAAACTGTGGGTATTTAAGGCTGTTTTCTTGGTCGGCTTGGTGGTATAATTGAGGTTCTGGCGATTTGTTTTTGGCAGTTCGCCATTATTTTTAATTTTTTAATTTTAAGGACAGTTATGACGGACGCAGCAAAAAGCCCCCAAAAAATCTATCTAAAAGACTACACCGCCCCGACTTTTGCGGTAAACACCATTGATCTCGATATTCGTATTTTTGATGGCGAAACGATTGTAGATAGTACTTTGAATGTAACTCGCCAAAGCGATGGCGATTTGGTGCTGCTGGGTCGCAAATTAGAACTTGTTTCTATCAGTCTTGATGGGCAAACCTTGACGGCTGATGATTACAGCCTTGACAGCGAACAGCTTATCATCAAAGGCGATAAGGTGGGCAAGACCGCCATCATCAAAACTTCGGTCAAAATCCACCCAGAACAAAACACCGAGCTTGAGGGTTTGTACACCGCAGGGACTGGGGCGGACTTGATGTATGTTACCCAATGCGAGCCAGAAGGCTTTCGCAAAATTACCTTTTATCCAGACCGTCCTGATGTTTTGGCGGTGTTTACCACTCGTGTGGAAGCGGACAAAAAATTCCCCATCCTACTTGCCAATGGTAATTTGATAGAAAAAGGCGATTTGGAGGGCGGTCGTCATTTTGCCATCTGGCAAGACCCCACCAAAAAACCAAGCTACCTATTTGCTTGTGTGGCGGCTGACCTTGATGTTTTGACCGACCATTATACCACTTCTGAAGGGCGTAAGGTGCTATTGGAACTGTATGCCAAACCCCAAGACATTGACAAATGCTATGTTGGTATGCAAGCCCTAAAAGACTCTATGAAATGGGACGAAGACAACTATGGACGAGCTTATGACCTTGACCGCTATATGATTGTGGCAACGAGCCAGTTTAATATGGGGGCGATGGAAAATAAGGGCTTAAACATTTTTAACACTTCGTGCGTGCTATCAAGCCCAGAAACCACCACCGATGGCGCAAGTTTTAGAGTTAAGGCGGTCATTGCCCACGAGTATTTTCACAACTGGACGGGCAACCGTGTTACCTGCCGTGATTGGTTTCAACTGTGCCTAAAAGAAGGCTTGACGGTGTTCCGTGACCAAAGTTTTTCGGCTGATTTTAGAAGTCCTGCCGTGCAACGCATTGACGATGTTGGCGTGCTTCGTATGGCTCAATTTACCGAAGATGCAGGTCCTTTGGCTCACCCTGTGCGTCCAGACAGTTTTGTGGAGATTAACAACTTTTATACCGCAACGGTGTATGAAAAGGGTGCAGAAATTTGCCGTATGATGGCAAATCTTTTGGGCAAAGAAAAATACCGCAAGGCGATGGACATTTATTTTGACCGCTTTGACGGACAAGCGGTTACCATTGAAGACTTTATTTCGGCATTGGCGACCCAAGATGAGCGGATTAACCTGTTTTTACAATGGTACAAACAACCTGCCACGCCTGTATTGTCTGGCTCTTATGCCAAGAGTGATAAGGGTGTGAGCATTACTTTATCACAAAAAATTCGCACGGTGGACGGCTTTGAACCACCAAAAAACTTGCCCATTCCTGTTGCCACCGCCATTTTTGATAAAAATACAGGCGATTTGTTAGCCGAAGAATTGCTACTTTTGACCGAAAGTGAACAAACCTTTGAACTTGCCGTGCCAAGTGATAAAGAAGTCTTGGTATCGGTCTTAAGAAGTTTCTCTGCTCCTGTGATTTTAAACTTTGATTATACCGATGAAGAGCTGGCACTTTTGGTTAAGTTTGAAACAGACGGCTTTAACCGCTGGCAAGCCATTCAAACGCTTATCAATCGCTATCTGGCAGGGGCGGACAACTTGGCGTTGATTGCCGATGCTTTGGGTAGTGCGGTTGATGGCTTGATTGGTCAAGATGATATGCTTGCCAGCCGTTTGTTTGATGTACCAGGCGAAAAAGAAATTGGCTCTGGTATTGAAAAAGACTATGACCCTGCTTTGGTCAAGGCTCGCCGTGATGAACTCAAACAAGGCATTGCCAAAGCCTTGGCGGATAAGGCGTTGGCGTGGTATCAGGCTTTGCCGATGGTTGCCTATGAAGATACGCCAAAAGCCGATGGCGTGCGTGCCTTACGCAATGTGGCACTGGGTTTAATCGCCAGCACAAACAAAGACAAAGCCAATGAATTGGCGACCGCCCAATACGCCAACGCCAGCTGTATGAGTGAGCGAATGGGGGCATTGTCGGCGATGGTGCATTTTGATTTGGCGGATAAAGCAAGCCATCTACAAGCGTTTTATGATAAATTTAAGGACGAGGCCTTGGTGGTGGATGCTTGGTTCTCGGTGCAAGCTGCGGCAAGCAGTGCAGGCGTGGACGAAATCAGCCGTCTGATGGCAAGTGAGTTGTACGACTGGGGTACGCCAAACCGTGTGCGTTCGGTGCTAAACCAAGTGGCAAACCGCCCTGTGCTTTTGTGGAGCGAAGAGGGCTTGAGCTTGTACTTGTCGGCACTGTTAAAGCTAGATACGCTAAACCCACAAGTGGCGGCTCGCTCGCTTGGGGCGTTGTCCAACTGGTACATGCTAAACGACACGCAAAAAGCGATTGCCAAAGCCAAGTTACAAGACTTTGGCAAACAAGCCACCTCAAAAAATGTGCTGGAATTTGTGCAAAAGCTGCTTGATGCGGATAAATAAGGGTGAATTAAAAAAAACAGGCAGGCGTGAGTGTTTGCCTGTTTTTTTATTGCCATTTATCTAAAAGATGGTTTTTTTATGGCGTTTTTTTTCTGAACATTTTATAATAAGAAGTTTAATTTTCTAGGGCTTGATGGCTGGATTTTCAGCGATTATTACATAAAAAAGGCGTATTCATGGCAAACGAACAAAGCGTCAGTGCTTTTGATAAGGTTTTTTCGGCTTATTGGCGTGATTATCAAAACGGCACACCCATCGGGGGTGGTATGGCGTACGAGAGCCGTATTCGTGCTTTGACCTTAGATGATAGCCTTGATAGCTTAAAACAACTTGACCGTTTGCTCATTGCCGTAAAAAAAGACGTGGTTGCCCAAGGGGGCGAGGCGGTACTGCTGCGTCAGTCAACCTTTCGGAATTTTTTATTATTCTTGGCGGCGTATGCAGGGCGTGTGGTGGTGCATTATTTGCCAGCTCACGCCAAATCAGCAACGTGGCTGCCCGCTGAAGCGTTGCTTGATTATGCCCAAGACGTGTCCGCAGGTAAGTTTTATACTGTCACTGCCCTAAAGCCCGCCTTGGCGATTGCTGTGCCTTTTTATGCCTTGGTGGTGGTGGGGGCGAAGCTGTTCGGTGGTATCAATCGGCGGTTTAATTATCCGATGACGGGTGAGCTTGCCCCTGAAAGCCTTTATGTGGCGGTGCGTGCTTATTTGACGGGTTTGGCACAAAGCACAAAAGCCCAAGCTGACCAAGCCAAACCTACCCAAGCCAAACTCGCCCCTACGACACCCGCTCCTACGACAAATGTTGCTCCAGCTCCCGTCAGTCATGCCATGTCTGAGGTGACGCATGCCTTTGCCCAAAAAACTGAGGCGGTTCACGCTAAGCCTGTAAGGGCAGGTGGCGGTGCTGCAGTCCGTCCAAGCTCTGCAGGTGGTCAGCTTGCACAAGTCCAAGCATTAAAGCAAGCATCAAGCCAAGCCTCAACTCACGCTTTAAGCCAAACTTTGGCTCAGGGCGTAACCCAGAGTGAAGATCAAGCCATAAAGCCTGCTTTGCCTGCCGCCAAAAATCCCACCAGTCTGGCGGCGGAACACAGCACCGCACAACACCCATCACAGCAAGCTGTTATACCTGCAGATGGTCAAGCAAGCGTGCGTCGAATCCGTGTGCCTTTACAGAATACGAATGACCAGACCATCATTACCCCGCAAGGCGGGGCAAAGCTTTCAGATATGGAAAATGCCAAGGGCGTGACGCATGAGCAAGCAGTCAAGGCAGTCCATCAGACGCCAGCATCCGCCCCAGCGTCTACCCCGGTTTCCATGCCTGCTTCTGCGTCAGCACCGAAAAAAACAACGCCCGCACCGTCCATTTCGAGAAAATCGCAGAAAAAAATCGATTATTTTGCGGAGTTAAAGTCTGATATGGTGACTTTGCCCCCTGCTAACGACCCCCATGCCGCACATTATCAAAAAGCCATGGCGGTCATAAATCAGGCGGTGGCTGTGCTGTCTAAAAATCCTGAGCAGTCGCTTGAGGATAAACAACTGACAATCATCGCTCAGGCTTTGGGTTTATTAGAAAAAGTGGCAAATGCAGGCAATACCAGTGCCATGCTGTCTTTAGCGTTGGTGCAGTTCGAGGGGATTTTAAGCAAGGAAAATCCGACCACCGCTGTTGCATGGATCCAAAAAGCTGCCGACATGGGCGATGTCCGCGCCCAAAAGCTTATGAGTCGCTTGTATTATCAAGGGCGTGGCGTGAGTGCGTCCGTGGAAATGGGTGAGATGTGGCTGGCACGTGCAGCTGAGGGCGGACACCCCGAGGCGAAAAAACTGCAAGCGCAGTTTAATCAAATCAAGCTCATGCGTGATGATGTGCGTGTGGAAGCCCAAAAAGATAAGCGGTATTTAATGCTGTTGGGTGTGGCACTTTTGATACTGGTCTTTGTGGTTTGGCTTGGTTCGAAGTTTTTGACCTAAGGTTTAAGGTACAATCATGCCCGATGTGTTAAAAGAAGCGTCCACCGAAACAGACGCTCTATTAAGCTCTAAGCCACTGGCATTGGAGCAGCTAGAGGCGTTGGAAGTAAAAGAAATGGCGGACGTGACGCCCAAGCCTGTTTCTGCCCTAAAGAAGCTGGCAAAATCCCCACCAACCCCGCCGCCTTGGTATTATGATTGGGCGATTGCACTGGCACGCCCCTTGTATCGGGCGTTTTTATTTTCCAGACAAGAAAAACTGCTTGACTATGAACGAGAGGTGGACGAGCGGTTCGGCATGACAAAGTACAAAAGCCCCAGACCGAAAATCAACGGGCTAAGAGCGGGCAAGGTTATTTGGTGTCATGCGGTGTCTTTGGGGGAGTTAAACACAGCGTACCCTTTATTAAAAAAACTGCTAGACGATGGGCATGGGCTATTTATCACCACCACCACGCAGACGGGCTTTGCTCGGGTGCGGCAGTTGTTCGACTGGTGGTTGGAGACAGGGCAGGTGGTGCATGGTTTTGTGCCGATTGATGATAAAATGGTGCTGGCGAGGTTTTTGCGTGCGGTGCAGCCCGATTTGGCGGTTTTTATCGAGACGGAGCTGTGGGCGAATACGCTGTACGCCTTGGCGATGGACGATGTGCCACGAGTGATGGTGAATGCACGTTTGGTGAATGAGTCCTTTGCCAAGTACCGCCGTTTTAAAAAGCTGAGTGTTGGCATGATGAAAAATCTGTCTTTGGTCATCGCCCAAGACAAGCAGTCTTATCATAATTTTATCGCTCTTGGGTTGCCAGAGGATAAGGCGGTGCTGGCGGATTCTTTAAAGTGGGCACAGAAAGACCAAGTCCCGCCCAAAGTCGATATTTCGGTGACGCAGCGCCCCATCTGGACGGCAGGTAGCACTCATGAGGGTGAAGAGGTGGCGGTGCTATTTGCACATAAGCGTATCCTTGAGACTCATAAAAAAGCCTTGCTTATCCTAGTGCCACGCCACCCAGAAAGGTTTGAGATGGTGTATAAGCTGTGCCTGTCTTCGGGCTTAAAGACCGCACGCAGAAGCCAGAATGACCCCATTAAAGACAGTACCGAAGTGTATTTGGCGGATACCATGGGTGAGCTTTTAGCGTGGTATCAGATGGCGGACGTGGCGTTCGTGGGGGGGAGCTTGGTGGCGGACGTGGGCGGACATAATCCCACAGAGCCTGCAGCACTTGCCAAGCCTGTGGTGATGGGGCGACACGTTGCATCTTGTCAGGTGCTGGTCGATGAGCTGGTGGCGGTGCATAATTTAAGCCAAGTGGCGGATAAAGAGGGGCTGGCACAGGCGGTGCTGACGTGGCTAGATGACAAAACTGCAAGCCGTGCAGCAGGGCAGGCAGGAGAGAAGCTGGTAAATATAAAGAAGCACGCTGCGTCTGAGCAGTTGTCTTATTTGGTACAATTTTTGGAAACGTCATGAACTGCTTGCTATTTGAAAAAAATGCTCTGTCTTGCGATCATCACTCCCCCACAGTCACCATCACCGACCCCATTCAACTTAATCACCTACATCAGATTTTAAAAGCCCAAGTGGGTGATTTTTTAAAGGTGGGTGAGCTGGGGGGCAATCTGGGTACAGCACGCCTTGTCGCACTTGAAAAAACCTACGCACGGTTAGATGAATTGTCTTTAAACACGCCGCCACCGCCCAAGCTTGGACTGACGGTGGTTTTGGCATTGCCTCGCCCTAAGGTTTTACGCCGTCTGATGATGGATATGACAGCCATAGGGGTGGATAAGATTGTGCTTATGAATAGCTACCGCACGGAAAAATCTTATTGGCAAAGTCCGCTGCTTTCTCGCCTTGATGAATTTGTGTTAGAGGGTTTACAGCAGGGCGTAGATACTATCGCTCCGACCATCATGCTTGAAAAACGCTTTAAACCCTTTGTGGAAGACCGTTTAAGTGCTTTTCCTGCCCCGATTGTCCTTGCTCACCCTTATGGTGGAGATCGCATTCAGGACGTGCCAACGCCACGGACGATTATTATTGGAGCGGAGGGAGGCTTTATTGGGTATGAAGTTGCCTTGATAAAATCACAAGACGTAGAAGTTGTTTCTCTGGGTGAGCGGATTTTGCGCACAGAAGCGGCGGTGAACGCCTTGATGGGGTACTGGGGTTTTTAATCATAAAAAACACCTAAAACGAGTGTGTTTTAGGTGTTTTTTATGATTAAATTCCAATCGGCTGGCGTAAATATTTGGTTAATCTTGGCATTTCGCCATAATAGACCCCAAGACCAAGTCCTGTGGTGCCATGGTTGGCAAGCGATACGGTGGAGACGTGAATAACGGGGACATTTCGCAGTCTGTATTCGCTGGCAAGCAGTTCTTTGAACATAGCAGTATTCGCCCCCATGGTTGTATCAGCGATATAAATAAACGCGTCCTTGTCTGAAATGCGTGTCAGCACTTCTTCGGTTATGTAGCGTAAGCTGCGTTCTACGGTGCGGATTTTTTCTTTGGGCGTGATGAAGCCTTCGTCATTGACCCACATGACGGGCTTGATGCCGAATAAATTGGCGATAAAACCAGCAGGGGCGGACAGTTTTTTATTTCTGATGATGAAATCCAGTTCCGACAAGGTGAACATAAATAAGCGGTGTTTGCGTAATTCATCTAAACGGGTGATAATTTCCCGTAAAGATCTGCCTTCTTTCATCATCAAATCCGCTTCGAATGCCAAAGCTCCTTCGTCAATGTTTAGGGTTTTGGTGTCATAGACGTAGATATTCATGTAGCCGACATATTTGGCTTTTAGGCGGTCGAACATCTGATGGCTGTCGCTAATCGCTGATGAAATGGTGCATATGAGCACCTCGGTGTAACCTTCTTGGCGTAAATTTTCAAATAGATCAAGTATTTCTTGCTCGGTGGGCGGGCTGGTCTTGACTTGAAGCTTGGGGTTTTGGTTGAGCATTCTACTGAGTGTTGGGGTGTCAATGTCTTGAATGTCCAAGTAATCCTGCCCATCGATGATGACGTGAAAAGGGATGATGCGAATGTCATGTGGAACATTGAGATAATTTAAGCTAAATGATGAGGTGCTAACAACTACACGTTTCATAATAATACTCGTTTTAGGGTTTTTATAAAGGGTTTTAGGGCTAAAAAAGTTAATTATTTTTAATAATTGTACTTTTTGTGTATTGTGCCATACAGCTAGGTTTGCTTTTTTGCAAGTATGTGCAAGTATCGCCCCATCAACCGATACGGCATCTTTTGGCTAAATGCCAGCTCCATCTCAATGACGGCGTCATCATTGGCAAGCCCGCCCCGCTTATGCGTGGTGTAATCATGAAACGTGCGTATGCCAGATTCTGCCAAAATCGGATAACCATACGCCAAAAACCACCCCATCACCGTATCATAATCTACAGGATTGTTCGGGGTGAGACTACCACGGTCGGCAGGTTTTGGGGATTTTAGGTGGTTAAAATTGCCCATTACCAGATTGCGATACACAAAGGACGCAGGATTATAAAACGCCAAAGACACCGCACCTCCCGCCTTTAAGTGACGGTCAATGAATGCCATGATTTCACTGGGGTTTTCAAGCCATTCAAGCACCGCATGACATAAAATCAGGTCAAATTGTTCACCTGCCAAAGCGTCAGGCAATGCCTGATAAGGGCAATGCAAAAAACGCACCCTATCTGTCACACCTGCTTCATCGGCGGCAGTTTTGGCATGGGCGAGCATGGCGTCCGAGAGGTCATTGATGGTACAGTGATGTCCTTTTTTTGCCAAAAAAAGACTCATCTGCCCAAGCCCCGCCCCAATGTCTAGCACATTGAGTGGAGCGGACTGGCTTGTTAGGTAGTCATCTAGGTCTCGGCTTAAGACCGCAAGCCGGATTTTGCCTTTTAGTTTGCCGTAGATTTTATGACTAAAATGCTGGGCAAGCTCATCAAAACTGCGGTCGCCTTTGGGGGCAGCCTTTGACATTAGAAGGCTTTGGCAGGCAGGCTGTCGATGCCATCAATGCGTGCGACACGTCCGCTGGCATCGAAATGTACGCTTAGGTACTGACTGGCGTTTTTAATGTTGGGCTTGCCTGCACGTTTGCCGTCTGTGCCAGCGGTATAGTCATAGATATAGTCCCAGCGGCTTGGGGCGAGGGTATCACGCATGGCAGGCGTGCCAAGAACGTACAGCACCTGCTCGGGCGTCATACCAATCTGTAAGCTTTTGGCACGCTCGGCGGTGATGGGTGTGCCTTGGGGTAGGTCGATGGTATGTACTCGCAGTGCCTGACAGCCTGCCAAAATGCTCATGCTAAGAATCGCAACGCTTAAAAAGGCGGTATTTAAGAGGGGTTTTTTCATAAAAGCGTTCCAAAGGTCACTAAAAAGATGATTGACCATATTAAACGCAACTTTGATAATATTCAAGCGATAAACGTAAAAAAATGCGGTAAAGATAGTCAATTCGTTTTCTTTCATCCGAAAAACCCAAACGCCGCCGAAAATTTCGGTGAAAATTCGCTGTTTTGCGGTTCTTCGGGTAAATAAGAGAGATGGTCTGTCCAAGCTTGCCACGCACCTATCCTTGTGTTAGAGTAGGCGACAGTTTTGAGTATTGAGAAAAAGGTTGACGATTATGGCATTTACTAACCAAGATTTAAGAAGAGCGGGGTTAAAAGTTACCTTGCCACGCATTAAGATTTTAGAGCTTTTAGAAAACGCAGAACATCACCACATGAGTGCTGAGGATGTGTACCGTGCTTTGGCGGAGCAGGGCGAGGACGTTGGGCTTGCCACGGTTTATCGGGTTTTGACTCAGTTTGAGCAGGCAGGCATTGTAGAGCGTCACAACTTTGAAAATAACTTGTCTGTCTTCGAGATGGTACAGGACGAGCCGCATAACCACATTGTGTGTGATGTGTGCGGTAAGATTGTCGAATTTAGAAATAAAATCATCGAAGAAGAGCAAAGGCGTGTGGCAAGCGAGAACGGCTTTAAGCTGTCGGGGCATTCTTTGGTGCTGTATGGCGTATGTGACAGCCCAGACTGCCAAAAAACATAATTTGGCTTTAAACATAAAAAACACTGCACTGGGCAGTGTTTTTTATGTATTTTATCAAAAGAAGCGTCAGATTTTTATTTTGGCTTTCGGGTTTAAGGGCATTGAAGTTATTCAAAGGCACTTAAGTCAAGCGACAGCTTGTTCGCTCCTTCGTCCAAATCCTGCCCTGCGTTCTTGCCTTTGAGTTTGATTTGTAGGCGTAGGTCGTTCGGGCTGTCGGCGTGCTTGATGGCGTCCGCATAGGTGATTTGTCCGCTTTCGTACAAATCAAATAAGGCTTGGTCAAAGGTCTGCATACCAATGTCCCGAGAACGGGTCATCACAGGCTTAATTTCGTGAATCTCGCCTTTACGGATATAGTCGGCAATCAGCTGTGTACCAAGTAAAATCTCAATGGCAGCACGGCGACCTTTGCCATCGGGGGTTGGGATTAGCATTTGGGCGATGATGGCACGCAGGTTTAGGGATAAGTCCATAAACAGCTGTCCGTGTCTGTCCGCTTCAAAGAAGTGAATGATACGGTCGATGGCTTGGTTGGCGTTGTTGGCGTGCAGGGTGGCGAACACTAAGTGACCCGTTTCGGCGTACTGAATGGCATAGCTCATGACCTCACGGTTACGAATCTCACCGATGAGAATGACGTCAGGCGCTTGACGTAGGGTGTTTTTTAGTCCTTCTTCAAAAGAGAGCGTATCAATGCCGACCTCACGCTGAGTAACGATACAGCCCTTGTGTTCATGCACGTATTCGATGGGGTCTTCGATGGTGATGATGTGACCCCGAGAGTTAATGTTACGATGTCCAATCATTGCCGCCAGCGTGGTGGATTTACCCGTACCTGTCGCACCCACCAGTAGGATGATGCCACGTTTTTTCATGGCGAGTTCCTTTAAAATCGGGGGGAGGTTCAAGTCTTCGGTGGTGGGAATGTTGGTTTCAATTTTACGCAGTACCATCGCCGCTTTATTACGCTGAATCATGGCGGAGACACGGAAACGTGCGGTTTCGCCTTTGTCCGAGATGGCGAACTGACATTCGTTGGTTTCTTTAAATTCTTGCTTTTGTTTTTCTGTCATGATGCCGGTCACCAGAGCCATGGCTTGGTCAGCGGTCAAGGGGGTCTTGGTCATGGGGACAATTTGTCCATGCACCTTGAGTGATGGCGGCACACCTTCGGTAATAAAAAGGTCAGAGCCGTTTTTGGCAATCATCACTTGTAATAATTTGTCAAAATCCATACCAATCTCATATTGTGAAACTAAATGCTACATTTGTGCTCATCATTCGCTATATGATAACAGTTATTAGCGATGATGTGAAGTTATTATGCTCAAGTAATTATTGATACTTTCTTTAAATAAACTTGTTGTGTGTTAAGTTTTGCTAAACCTTACCAAAGAACGCTTAAATACAGCCGAACGCACTCGGACTGTATTTAAGCCGTATTTTAAATGACGTGTTATAAGAAAGCGTCAGGCATTTTCGCGTAGATACGTGCGGTTTCTTTATCAATGGTACGGCTTGCCACCAAGTTTTTCAACGTTTGGTCAAGGGTAATCATGCCATCACCAGCCCCTGTTTGGATTGCTGAGTACATCTGGGCGACTTTGTTTTCACGAATTAGGTTACGAATCGCAGGCGTGCCAAGCATAATCTCGTGAGCTGCCACACGACCGCCACCAATACGTTTTAATAAGGCTTGTGAAATTACCGCTTGTAAAGATTCTGACAACATCGCACGAATCATGTCTTTTTCGGCGGCAGGGAATACGTCAATCACACGGTCAATGGTTTTGGCGGCGGAGTTGGTGTGCAGCGTACCAAATACCAAGTGTCCCGTTTCGGCAGCAGTCAAGGCAAGGCGAATGGTCTCAAGGTCACGCATCTCACCGACCAGAATAATGTCGGGGTCTTCACGCAGTGCTGAACGCAGTGCGGCGTCAAAGCTTAGGGTGTCACGGTGAACTTCACGCTGGTTGACCAGTGATTTTTTGGACTCGTGGACGAATTCAATCGGATCTTCAATGGTCAAAATGTGCTCTTTGCGAGTTTCGTTGATGTAGTTAATCATCGCTGCAAGGGTGGTGGATTTGCCCGAACCTGTCGGACCTGTGACCAGCACCACGCCACGCTTGAAATCTGAAACTTTTTTAAAGACAGGACCCATGCCCAAGTCTTCCATGGTCAAAACCTTAGAGGGAATGGTACGAAATACCGCGCCTGCACCACGGTTTTGGTTAAAGGCGTTGACACGAAAACGGGCAAGCTCAGGAATTTCAAAGGAAAAGTCGGTCTCAAAAAATTCTTCATAGTCCGCACGTTGCTTATCGTTCATGATATCATAGATAAGTTGATGCACGGTTTGGTGGTCCATCTCAGGCGTGTTGATACGCACAACTTCACCGTCCACACGAATCATCGGTGGCATACCTGCCGATAAGTGCAAGTCGGACGCTTTGTTTTTGACAACAAATCGTAGCAAGTCTTCAATACTGGGGGTGGCCATTGAAATTTCCTAATTGATGAAATGATAAAGGGTGGGTGGGGCGTACCCAGCCGACACGTTGATGTGTTCATTTTATCACAACTATTGCACAAAAATAGCTTTTTAGCGTATCATTTTTCACCAATTATCCGAAAATTACACAAATGTAGCGAAATTATGACGAAAAACTGCTTTTCTGACGCCCTGACTGAGCGTTATCACGCCATCAACGATACCTTACCGCCCAGCGTTAGCCTGCTTTGCGTGTCCAAAACCAAACCTGCGGATGACATTCGCACCCTTGCCAAGGTGGGGCAGGTACATTTTGGTGAAAATTATCTGCAAGAATGCCTTGTCAAGCAAAAGGAACTGTCTGATTTGCCTCTTGTTTGGCATTATATCGGACACATTCAAAGAAATAAAACAAAAGACATCGCTACCCAGTTTGACTGGGTACAAACGGTGGAGCGGGCGATTATTGCCGAAAGGTTAAATGAACAACGGGGCGATTTGCCGCCTTTAAATGTACTCATTCAAGTTAATATTGACGATGAGATGAGTAAATCAGGCTGTGCGGTGAGCGAATTGGACGAGCTGGTTAAACTGATTTTAACCTTACCCAAGTTGTCTTTGCGTGGACTGATGATTATACCAAATAAAGAAGGTACGGACGCATTTATTCGCACCAAAGTTTTATTTGATGACATAAAAGAAAAATTTAATCCACCGCATTGGGATACGTTATCAATGGGTATGAGTGGCGACAAAGAGCAGGCAATAAAAAATGGCTCAACGATGATACGGGTCGGTAGTGCGATTTTTGGCGAGCGGACAAAGGCATGAAATTATTTGGCATTTTAATAAAAATTGCCTTTGGGTTATTTAGTGCTATTGTGTTGTCTTTTACTTTGCTGGCGATTGGCTTTGAGCTTACGGATGCTCGGCGGTCATTTGTGTCGGGGATTGATATCAATGGCGTGGACGGTAGTTTTTATTCACATTTGAGCAATCAAGAATTTTATGAAGTCAAAGGGTTAATCAATGGCGTGCAAAAGGGCGATGTATCAGCCCTTAAAAAATTGGTACGGTATGACTGCGGGGGTGGTGCTGGCTGTTATGGGCTTGGGCATATTTTGGCACAGCTTGCTTACCAACTTGGCGATGATAAAATCAGCCAAATGGTAGAGCAATTAAACGAAACGGATAAAGGATATTTTGATTTGTGGTTGGGAATGGGTTTGGAGTATGGTTATTATATTCAGGCACCTGACGAACAAGAAAAAGCCTTGCCAAAATTACACGTGGTTTTGAAATAAATGTATTTATCATTGATATTTTATAACAATTTAGCGTTATTGATAAGTTTAATTATATTGATAATGATTATTATTTGTATTAAAATATTTCCATTTATTTTATCAGGAAATTGTTATGCAACTTATCAAATCCACCCTTATCATCGCCTTATCCGCCTTGCTTTTGACCGCTTGCGGGGGCGACAAACCCGCCCAAACTGAAGCCAAGCCAGAAACCAAAACCGAAGTTAGCACTCAAAGCACCCAAGCCAATTCAGCAGTAGATTTATCCGCTGAAACTGCTGAATACAAACAATGGGTAGAAGGGCAAATTGACAGCCTTGTCGCTGATACCGAAAAATTTGTCGCCTTGTTAAAAGAGGGTAAAACAGACGAAGCCAAAGCCTTGTATCCGTTGGCAAGAATGTATTTTGAACGCTCAGAGCCGATTGCCGAGAGCTTTGGCGACCTAGACCCTCGCATTGACAACCGTGAAGCCGACCTTGAACAAGGCGAAAAATGGACAGGGTTTCACGCCATTGAAAAAATCCTATGGACACAAAACACTACCAAAGGCACGGAAAGCCTTGCTGACCAGCTCCTTGCCGACACCAAAGAATTAAGAGCCAAAATCCCCACCGCAGAAGTGACGCCAGAGCTTATGATTCAAGGTTCGGTAGATTTGCTCAATGAAGTTACCACCACCAAAATCACAGGCGAAGAAGAGATTTTTTCCAAGACTGACCTGTATGATTTTAAAGCCAACATCGAGGGGGCGGAGAAAATTTTCCAAATTTTTACCCCAAAATTAGAAGCCAAAAAACCTGAACTCGTTGCTGATTTAAAAGCCAAATTTGCTGATGTCCATGCGTTGCTAGATACGCACAAAGTCGGCGATAAGGATTATAAAGGCTATGATAAATTGACCCAAGATGAAATCAAAGCCCTTGCCGAAGCGGTCAATAAACTGGGTGAACCACTCGCTCAAATGGGTGTGGTGATGGAATAATGGTTGTTAATGGTGATAATCGTAGGGGCAAATTGCAATTTGCCCTTTTAAAAATACGCAACCAAAGTTTATTTGGTATAAAAGGCATTGACTTTGGTTAATGCTTTTTATTTGATAGTAGTCCAAAAAGTATGCTGAACTAGGTTTTCCGTTCGCCCTGAGCCTGTCGAAGGGTCGGAAAACCGTTATGGTTCGACAAGCTCACCACGAACGGTTTTCTTTGTAGCATACTTTTTGAACCAGAGCCTTTTATTTTAAAAAAAGGAACAAAAAATGCATAACCGCCGTCAATTTTTAAAAACCGCAGGGCTGATGGGTGTGGCAAGTGTGCCGTTATTTACTGCGTGTACGCCAAATTCCGCCCAAACTTCCGATAATCCCAATGCCAATAATGCCACTTCGGATAAGGGCGAACAACCCCAAGTAAGCCACAATCCTTTTGCCAACTTACAATACGACTTTTATGGCACGCACCAATCAGGCATTACCACGCCCGCCCAACGTCATACTTATTTTTTGGTGGCGGACTTGCACAGCACTGATGTGAGCGAAATCAAACAAATGTTTCAAGATTGGACGGCATATTCCGCCAAACTGATGGCAGGCGAGAACATCAAGCCTTATGATAATAATCCGCATTTACCGCCAACCGACACAGGCGAGGCGGACAGTTTGGGGGCGTATGGGCTGACCTTGACTTTTGGGGTAAGTCCTTCATTTTTAAAGAAATTAAATCTAACCCACAAAGCCCCGCCCGAATTTTCCGATTTACCAAAATTCCCCCGAGACCAAATTAAACCCCATTTGTCAGGGGGCGACATTTGTATCTCTGCTTGTAGCGAAGATCCACAGGTCGCCTTTCACGCTGTGCGTCAGCTTGTGCGTCAGGCACGCTCGCTGATTACGATGAAATGGTCACAATCAGGCTACAACGCCTTTGACAATGGGGCGGACACCCCAAGAAACCTATTTGCCTTTAAGGACGGCACGGCAAACAAAGACACGCTGGCAGACCCAGACAAATGGTTGTGGATTGGCGATGGGGCGTTTAAAAATGGCTCGTATTTGGTAGTCAGGCTTATTCAAATGCACCTTGAAACTTGGGATAGGACTTCGCTGGTTGGGCAAGAGGACACCTTTGGTCGCCATCGTGAGACTGGGGCGAGCATTGGCAAGGCGGACGAATTTGCCCCACTTGACATTCACGCCAAAGACGACAAGGGCAATCTGTTGGTGGGCGAAGATAGCCACGCAGGCATTGCCAAACGCACAGGACTTCAAATGCTTCGCCGTTCGTATTCGTACAGTAGCGGTATTGATGATAAAGGGCAATTTAATGCAGGGCTGCTGTTTATCAGTTTTCAAAAAAGCCCAATGCAATTTTCCGTCATTCAAAACGCCTTTGGCAATAACGACAAAATGACCGAATATACCACACACATTGGCTCTGGGCTGTTTGCCTGTTTTGGTGGGGTGGAGAAAGGGGGGTATTTGGGGCAGGCGTTGTTTGAATAAAGGATTGATAATGTTAAAAATTTTTCTATCTTTGGCAATGATGGCTGTGATGATGACAGCAAATTTAAGCCTTGCAAATCAAACACCCACACCGCCCCAACTTTTACTCATCCAAACCCAAACACAGTCCCAAAAAGTCAATTTTAGCCCGATTTTTGTGGGGCTGTCTGATGTGATGACTTTGGTCAAAAATGGCGAAACTGACAAAGCCAAAGGCGAATTGGCGATTATTTACGAGAATTTTCAAAAACTTAGCATTGATGATAAGTGCAATGAGCTAAAAACTACCGTGCTGACCGCTTTTGACACCGCCTTACGCACACCAAATGCTGACACTTTGCAAGCCTTATCCACCGCCCTTTACACCCTTGAAAAAGCCCAAAACCCTGTGGATTATACACAGGCGAATGAGCGATTTGTCAGCAAAATTACCCCTGCGATGGCAAGTTTGGGCAAGGCGATTGATGAATTTAAAAGCGATAGGGATTTGGATAAATTACGCCTTGCTTATGATGGTTTTAACCGCACTTGGGTGGCGAACGAACGAGTGGTACGAAACACGCAAAAGTCGCATTATGGCACGATTGAAACGGCAATGGCACTTTTGCGAGTGGCGATAGAAACCCAAAATATCGCCAATATGGACACACAATTTCACGCCTTACAGTCGGCAATTGACAGCTATATCAAAGGCGAACCGCTGGCCAGCGTACAGGCGGACGAGCGTGTTAATTTGGCGTATGGCATTGGGCTTTTAGAGCAAGGTCTTGATGATTTTCAGCAGGGCAACTTGACAGACGGTCAAGCCAAATTGTCCGAATTTATCACAAGTTGGGTCGTCTTTGAGGGTGAAGTTTCCACTCGCAATCCCACGCTCTACGCCCAAATTGAAAGTCAAATTCCCATCATTATGGCAAAGGGCGACCTTGCCAGCCAAGACAAATTATCCAATATTATCAATGATTTAAAAGCAATTAATCCAACCGCCCGTTATGGTGTGGTGGACAGTATGCTAATTTTGCTCCGTGAGGGTTTGGAGGCGTTGCTGATTGTTGTGGCACTGATTACGGCACTGAACGCCAGTCATCAACCGCAGGGCAAAAAATGGGTGTATGGTGGGGTTGGTGTGGGGCTTGTTGGGAGCGTGGCAGGGGCGGTGGCACTTTATACGCTGTTTCCGCAGATGACGAGCGGGGCAAGCCGTGAGGCGTTGGAGGGCGTGGTCGGCATTGTGGCGGTTGTGATGATGATTGGCATTGGGGCGTGGCTACATTCTAAATCGTCCGTCAAGGCGTGGAATGCCTATATTCAACATCAGCTTGGCAAGGCGATGACGACAGGGAGCTTTATCTCATTGTTTTTGCTTAGTTTTTTGTCGGTGTTTCGGGAGGGGGCGGAGACGATTTTGTTTTATGTGGGGATTTTGCCAAGCATTGCGATGGTGGATTTTCTTTTGGGCATTGGCTTGGCACTCACGATTTTGGCGGTGGTGGCGATAATATTGTTTAAAACTTCACTTAAATTGCCCATTCCACTACTTTTTAAAATCTTGACCGTAACCATTTATGTGCTTGGGTTTAAAATATTGGGGGTCAGTATTTTGGCATTGCAATTAACCAATCATTTGCCAAGAACCATCATAGATTTACCCAGTATGGATATGATTGGTTTTTATCCAAGTGTGCAGGGGATAATCGCTCAAATGATTTATATGGGTATTTTAATTATTTTACAATTTTATGCAAAAAATAACTTGCAAAATAGTAAAACTTAATTTATCATATCCCAATCACAGGGCGAATTACAATTTTCCCCTACCAACTCTTTTCATTCACTTGCTTTATCAATACGGTGCGTACAACACCGATAAAGCCCCAACTTCATAAGGAGAATATTATGATTGTACATTTCACAAGTAAAGCAAATTCTCTTTTTGGGTTTGGGTCTTTTGGGTATTGATTTAATTTAAAATCAATTACTTATCCTAAATTTTACAGACTTATCCCAATCCAAAAAGGCGAAAAACCGTTTTTGGTTTGGGATTTTTGTTGTCCAGCATTTGCCATCAATCCGTACGGGCGAATTGCAATTCGCCCCTACAATCCATACCAAATATTGTATTTGGTTGGTGTGGTAAAATACCCAATCCAAAAAACCAAACCTAATTATTTTTAAAATAATTAGCAGCCCTTTTCGTCCTTAAAAAAGAATTTGTCTTTTAAAATAATTTATCCTTATCATTTTTATTAAAATGGTAATGGACTTTTATTGTCAAAATATTTTTTATTTTAAATTGGTTTTTTTATTAAAATTCCGATGGGGGATTTTATTGTCAAAAAATTTATCAAAATTTTTAAATGGTAAAATTTTATTGTTTTTCCGTACGGGCGAATTGCAATTCGCCCCTACAATCCTGTGTTAAATTTTGACCAATAAAAAACCAATTCCAATAAGAGAAAATTATATGCCAATCCAATTAACTTTAAACAAAAATGCCAAAATCGGTAAAGGCGTACCTGTTAAAATTTTTACCAATGATATTGAAGATGATGCCATAC
>JAUNEE010000084.1 GCA_030525705.1 Moraxella sp. | reverse complement strand
CCAAACTTTTAAAAATCCTACACACCCTGCGAGACCGTGGCAATACGGTGGTGGTGATTGAGCATAATTTAGATGTGATAAAAACCGCTGATTGGGTGGTGGACTTAGGTTATGAAGGGGGCGATGGTGGCGGTCAGATTGTGGCAACTGGCACGCCAGAGGCGGTGGCGGACGATGAGAAGTCGTGGACTGGGCGGTTTTTGAAACCGATGTTGCAGAAAGGATAGAGATGAAAAATTTTCTTGTTGTCTTTGGTGCGTTCTTTTTAATTGTTGTGCTTTGGGTGGTATTTGGCATTATCTTTGATGTCAATGCTGAACTTATTGCTATCCCCACCACCTTATTTATCACCACGCTTGTGTGTTTGTATTTTGTCAAAATCAATCAAGATAAGAAAATAGCCAACTTTCTATGTTTTGTATTTTGGTTAAGTGTTTTGTTGTTTTTGGTCATCACCGCCATTTGTGGTTATGTTTGGTTGCTTGGTAGTCATTGGGCAAATTGATGAAATTTTTTCAAAAACCCCTAGCATTTTTTGCTAAAATATCCCCATCGCATAACATTAGGAATTTTTATGACACGCCCAATCCCTACGCTCATGCTAGACATTGCGGGGTATGTACTTGATGATGAAGACAAAGCCCTGTTGAAAAATCCACACACCGCAGGGGTGATTTTATTTAAAAGAAATGTCGACACGCCCGAGCAGGTGCGTCATTTGACGGACGCCATGCGTGCTGAGAATGCAGGGCTGATTATCGCCGCTGACCAAGAGGGCGGGCGGGTAGCACGGCTGCGTGAGGGTTTTTCGCCTTTGCCTGCCATGGGACGGCTTGGGCAGCTGTATGAGCAGGACAAAGAAACCGCCTTTGCACGGGCGTATGACGCAGGCTATGTGATGGCGGCGGAGGTTTTGGCGGTGGGCATTGACATTTCTTTTGCGCCTGTTTTGGACATTGATAATGGGAGTTTGGTGATTGGGGATAGGGCGTTTCATAAAAATCCCGACATCGCTGCTGTGCTGTCCGCTGCTTTTATCCGTGGCATGAATGCGGTGGGTATGGGGGCAACGGGCAAGCATTTCCCTGGGCATGGCTCAGTTGTGCCTGATTCGCACGTGGCGGACGCCTGTGATGAGCGGGACTTTGAGAAGATTTGGGCGACAGATACCGCTGTTTTTGTGGAGAATTTGGACAAATTATCCGCCCTTATGCCCGCTCATGTGGTGTTCTCAAAGGTCGATGATAAGCCTGCAGGGTTTTCAAAGATTTGGCTGCAGGACATTTTGAGACAGAAACTGGGCTTTGAGGGTGTGCTGTTTTCTGATGATTTGTCCATGAAAGCGGCACACGTGGCAGGCGGCGCTGGCGAGCGTGTGGCGGCGGCGCTGGCGGCAGGCTGTGATGTAGCACTGGTGTGTAACGACCGAGCGGGCGTAAAAGCCGCCTTAACCTACATGGATACGCACCCTTTGACCTATCCTGAAAAAAACCGCTTCGCCGCCATGAAAAGCACCATTCCACCATGGCAGGGGGATTTGTATGAGACGTGCCAAAGGGCATTCCCCGAGTGGCAAGCGTGCCGTGACAGACTGCTGTCGGCTTTTTTCAAAGAAATCTCAGACATGAAAAAAACCGCGTCCGCAGCAGAAAAAGACCCCACGCTGTACCAAGTTAAAAACCCAAGCCCGTAATTATGCGTATCACGTCATCGCCCCGTGCTGTCCTCTCGCCTGTGCTGTCTGACGCACCCAGCGTGCTTTTGCCGTATCTGTGCCATGACGGGTCTTTGACACGGGTGCTGGAGCGGCTGGCAGGCTGTCCTTTGGCGGTGACGGTGCTGGCGGAGGACTACAGAAGCCTCACTTTGGAAGAAAGAAAGACCCTCACAAATCGCCGCCGCCTCGCCCCGCAGATGGCGTGGGTGCGTCATGTACGTCTGTCGGTGCGTGGCGTGGCGTGGGTAGAGGCAAAGAGTATTTTTCCTGTTACCAGTCTGGTCGGTGACGCCAAGCGTCTCACCCACCTAGGACGCACCCCCATCGGTTATGTGCTGTTTAAAAAACAAAAAAAACTGCCCTTTGTGCGTCAGTTCGGGCGTGTGGGGACGGACTTCGTGCGTCACAGCGTCTATGATTGGCAGGGGCGGACGGTGGTGGTCAGCGAGCGGTTTTTGGTGGGTATGTTACAAGATTTAAATTGTATTGAATGACTTGACACTAAAATAAATACATGATGCATTAAATTTTAAAGGTCACATTTGTACTTTGATTTTTACCGCGGAGGGTAATATGTATGGCTCTAGACTAGCAATCCAACCTATGCTAGGCTAGAAATATGAAATATAACAGTAAGTTAAGTGTCTATAAACTCAAGAAAATCATAAAATGCTTTTGTATTGACATAGATGCAACACGAACGGCACTTTTGCTTTAAGTTAAACCGCAATACCATCAATCGTTGGTTTGCTATTTTTAGACAATAAATCTATGAGTATCAAACCAACCAAAAACGCTTATTATATGGTGAAATTGAACTGGATGAAAGCTATTTTGGAGCAAAACGACAACGAGGCTTTCATGGT
>JAUNEE010000001.1 GCA_030525705.1 Moraxella sp. | reverse complement strand
TTAAAATCCCTCGCTCTTTGAGCGTGCCGGTTCAAGTCCGGCCCCGGGCACCATCCTATTCTTAAAAACCCTTGAGAAATCAAGGGTTTTTTATTTGTCATATCTGTTTGTTTTGTAAGCTTAGTTCTTTTTAAAATAAAAAATCACCGAAAAATAACCATCAATAGACTTCCTGCGAAACTGGGTTTTTGCTACCCTAAGCTACGCCTTCGGATGGGAGAAACCGCTATGGTTTGGCAGGCTCACCACGAGCGGTTTTTCTTATTTTAGAGTTTCTTGGGGGGCTATTGAGAAATTAAAAAAGCCCAAGGTGTCTTTGGGCTTTTTTCTTTGAGATGGGTTATTTGGAGAGAACTGTCCAAGTTGGCAGTCCGATGTCGCCATGTAGGGCAGGTAGGTCAAGCAGCACCAATGCCCCTAAAACGTCATGCCCTGCCAAGTTGCATAGCTTGTGTGTGGCTTGTAGCGTGCCACCTGTTGCTAGGACGTCATCGATGATAAGCACTGTGCTTGGCTTTAAGTGCATACCAATCTCAAGCGTATCGTTGCCGTATTCTAGCCCGTAGCTTTGGCAAAAGGTTGGTGGGGGCAGTTTGCCAGCTTTTCTGACTAAAGCGAGTTTTTTGCCAAGTTTTGCTGCCATAAGGCTTGCCAAAACGAAGCCTCTTGCTTCTACCGCCACGAGCGTTTCTGTAGCTTCTAGCACGTCTTGTGGCAGTGCCTCTGTCAAAGCGGTGATGAGTGCCTCGATATGCCCGTCCAGTAAAGGGGTGATGTCATAAAAATCAATGCCAACTTTAGGAAAATCAGGCACGGTGCGGATATGTTGCCAAAGTGGGTGGGTCATAGTCGTCATATTCGTGGTTAAAAATTTTATTGTAGCATATTTTTGCTGTCGTGTGTTTACTCATGGGTGGATTTAGCCTGCGTCCACTTCAGCGATGTGGTGCTGCATCAGAAGGCTTTGCCATGCTTCGTAATGGCTGTGCGTGCTGTCTTTTTCCAAAAAAACTACGCCAAAACCAAACACCGCCAAGCGACTGATAATGTCAAATTTTCTAACGACGCCACGGTCGGGCAGTAGTGTGGAATTCACGACAAGGCAGACAGGTAGGCGTGCTTGCTCTAGGGTGGTTTTTAGGCGAATGAGGTCATTTTTGTCGTCCAATACGCCAATGTCCAACACATCATTACCGAAAATCGGAACATACCATGCAGGGTTTTTTGGGGGTTGTTCAAAGCTTGCGATGATTTTTTTGCCCTCGGTGAGCGTTGTTTTGATGGCTGTTTTGGTAGTTGGTTTAAAATCATCGGCACTGACAATGCGTTCTTTAAAATCACGCGCCAGTTTTTCGTAGTAATACAGGTTTTTATCGATATTAAAGGGCTGTTTTTTGCTTCGATAATGACAATAAAAAAACGCCAAAGCACGAGGCAGCACCCCATAAAATAAAACGCAGGCAATGATGAGCCAAGCGATTTTTGCAGGGCTGGCACTACCCATGATAAGTTCAGCGTGTGTCGGCACGCCAAGCCCCAAGCGTGCTGGTAAAAAACCGATGATGGATACTAGGTTGGCAAGATGATTTTGGCTTAGGAGTGTCGATTCCCAAATAAACTCATAGCGTCTGGCGAGGAACATTAGCAGCAGGGCAATGATGTTGCCGATTAGAAAACACAGCCATGCTTTGTGCATGAGTGCGGACAGTCGCCATGTTTTTGTTGGTTTTATGCCCTCTAAAAACACAGCGGTGGCGGTGTCTTCCAGTCCTTTTATGGGTTTTTGGGTGGTGGACAGTGGGTTGTTTGGATCGGTGCTTAGATGACCTTGGGGGCTTTTTAGGTCTTTTGATAGAAATTTGTCAAATAATAAGCCACTAATAGAAAGCGGGGCTTTCTTTTTGTGAAGGCATAGCCATAGTATTAAAGATATACTGTGCCAGCCCAGTAATAAAAGCAATAGATAAAAGAAGTTTAGCCAGCCGCTTTTTAATAACGCCATTGCCGATAAAAAACCAATACCCAAAGAAATGCCTGCCCAGCCATTGATAAAAAAGCTAAGTTTGGCGTGTCTTTTTTCTAAGGCGGTCGTCAGCTCACCCTCGTTATCCAACGCTTCGGCTCGTATGAAAAGTTTTTCTAGGGTGCTACCGTCCGTGTTTTTTGCGGCGGTGGTGGCGTGTTTGATGGCGTCATCAGAAAAGTAGCCTTGGCTTTCTAGGCGTCTGACAAGGTCGATAAACTCATGTGTGGCGTGTGTATCTTTAAAGGGCTTGGTCATGATGATTTAGGCATTTAAGGCGGCAAGTTCTTGTTCGAGTTTGGCGAGGGTCTCGGCTTTTTTCGGGTCGAAACGCACGCTTTGTTGTAGCGTGAGTTTTTTAATTTGAGTTCTTAGGCGAGCTGCCGCTACCGTGGTCTCAGCGGTGCTTTTATCGATGTTTGGGCTTTGGTCGCTGGCAAGACTGTTCGATAATTTGCTCTGCTGGTGACTGGTAACGGGGGTGGTGTCTCCTGCTTCTAGGCGAACCGCTAAGCGGTCTAGGTGGGCATGGTAGCGGCGGCGTAGGTCTTCTTGAATGTTTTTTCTGTGCGTGTCCGATGGCGGGGCGGTGTCAACTATTTCTAGGTGAATGCAGTCCACAGGGCAAGGTGCAAGGCATAGTTCGCAGCCAGTACAAAGCGGCGTAATGACGCTGTGCATATGTTTGGCGGTGCCGATGATGGCATCAACAGGGCAAGCAGGCAGGCATTTTGTGCAGCCGATACAGGCGGATTCATCGATGACGGCACGTACTTCTTTTGGGCGTGCTGTGGTGGGGTCGATGTCCCATTTTGAGGGGGCGGCAGGTAAGGCAGGCGTGCCTAGAAATTCAGCGATGTTTCGGCTGGTGATGTCTCCGCCAGGGACGCATAGGTTGGTGGCTTCGTTTTTTGTGATGATGGCGTGGGCGTAGGGCAGGCAGCCATCAGCATACCCGCACAGTCCGCATTGAGTCTGAGGTAGCAGAGCATCGATGTGCTTGATGTGTGCTTGGGTTTTTTCGGGCAAGGCATACAAGCCCAGCTCATCAAACAGCACGGGCAAGCGGGCAAAAATCACAGGTTGGTTTTGGGTTAGAGCGGTCATGAACGTAGGCTGTGTCGGGTGATGACATGGTCAATGAGTGTGCGGGCGATGGTGCCTGTATCTGGAATGGCGGGCAAATCATCTAAATCAAAAAACTTCGCATATAAAAGCTCGTCTGCTTGGACGTTGATGTTGCCACTTTCATATTCGGCGGTAAATCCTGCCATAAGGTTACTTGGGTAAGGCCAAGGTTGACTGCCGACATACTGTAAATTCGTGACGTTAAGTGCGGTTTCCTCTAAGGTTTCACGCAAGACAGCCTGCTCCAAGCTTTCACCAATCTCCACAAAGCCTGCAATTAAGCCATGCATGGCGTCTTTTGGGTTATTTGGGGTGTGTTTGTCTTGATGGCGGTGATGCAAAGCAAGCAAAATCTGGGTTTTCTTTGTATTAGAACAAAGACGAGTGATGGCGGTAATGACGCACGGCTGTACCCGTGGATAGCCCCGATGATGACAGCGTGAGCAGACCATGGCGTATTCACTGGGGTGGGGCTGGGTCTTTGTGCCGCAGCGACCGCAGTAGCGATTTTCTGTTTGCCAACGCATAAGCTGTATGGCGTGGCTGGCTAGCCCGAGCTGCTCATGGTTTAGGGTGTTTAGAAGCGTGCGATAGCCAGACTTTATAAGGATTTGACCGTTATGGCGGTAAGTGTCGCCTTCTTTTTTTAAGAAGCCTGCACGAGTAAGTGCTTCTAGGCTGATAACCAGCTGTGGGCTTTCGGTGCTTTTGCCAAAGAGGGTTTTGTCGGCGTACAGTGTTGCGTAGTTGTCTTGTAGGGTTTGCAAGGCGGTTTTCGCCAGTAAAAGACGGGCGGGATTGCCCGTCTTGTCACATAAAAGTGACGAGCTGTCGCTATCTACCACCCATGCGGAAAAAGACTGTGTCATACCACACATTAGGCGGCAACAAGCACACGGTTTAGGCTGTGCTGACCGACCAGTAAGGCGTGCTTGCTGACGGGGCGATTTTGTTCTTGCCCTTCAAGTTGATAATCGGCTGCTACTACTACATCGGCGATGTCCGCAAGCAACTTGTCTGATAGCACCAATCTTTCATCAACCACAGCTTTGTTTAGATAACGTGCCAAGCGGTTTAGCATGGTGGCGGAGCTTGGCAGGTTTAAGAAGTTTAATGCCCCTGCTACTTGCTCAAGCATTTCTGGGGTATTTTGGAGGTGCAAGGCGTCACGGTTCGGGTCGGCGATATAGCCTTCAATCGCTCCGTTGATATTAGCGATGTTAATGCGGCTTTCTTTAATCATCATGTCATAAGCGGTATCAAGCTGATGCAAAGAAATGGCACGGTTATGCAAAGGCAATTTTACTACGCCAGGGGTGTGCGTCTTTGTTAGGTAAATGGAGGCATTTTCAGCGACCATGAGTTCTTCTAATAGGTAGTCGAAGTCTTCGGGCGTTGGGTTTTGCCAGCCAGAAACGCTGGACGCAGCTTTTTTCAGGGCGTCACTTGCCTCATCTAGACCTAGAAGGTGCATGGACAAGCCAAGGTTATGAATCTGCTCGCTGATTTCTGCGGTGGTCATGCTATTCATGCCGCCCATGCCACGCACAAGACTGTCTACTTTTTCTTTGATGGTGGCGATTTCATTTTGGATAAGCAGGTTTAAGGTGTCGGTGATTTCACGGTTAGGACCGAACAAGAAACGTTGCATTTGTTTTTGTTCGTCGGTACTGGCTTGACCTAGTCCGTATTTTTGGCGTGCCAATTTAGCGAAGCTTTCGTCTTGGCTGCAGGCTAGGCTGACCACATCTGCAAAACGGCGGTCCTCTAAGGGTAGATATTGCTGTAGCTGCTGTTCAAGATAAATCAGCGTGCGTTTTTTGTCATTTGAAAGGGGTAGCTGAGTTGCAAGGTTTTTTGTGGCGATGGCGGCCGCTTGCCAAAATAGCGTATCAGACGCTTTGGCGATGGTTTGGCAGGCGTTTGCCATGGCGGTAAGCTTGGCGGCTTCTTCTGAGTCGACAATGCTACCTTGCTTTGAAAGTACAACACCAAGTCCTGTACGGTAGGCTGATACCAAAGGTTTGATATCAAGTCCCATGTGGATAGGGGATTGATAATGGCGGGCAGGGTTGGTGATGGAGATGCTGTTACCATAGGACAGTTCGTCCGCTGACAATGCAGGCTCATCCAAGTGTGTGCGTAACTTGTTGATGATAGGCACAAGCAGAGCAGGCTCAAGCACTTCTTTCAATAGGACAAATTCGATATAACGGTCAAGCATCATGATGCCCTCAGAAATGTCCATGACAAGCTCGGTGTCGCTGTTGTCACCTGAGGCGTGTAGTTTTTTTAGGTTGGCAGCGATGGCAAGTGCTAGCTCACTGGTGCCTTTAAAGTTGATAAGCTCAAAAATAGCAGCCAGTTGGTTGATGACGTTGGCAGAATCCATTAATAGGTCAACTTGCTCTTCATCGTCATGAAATTCACTCAGGTGGGTCTCGGCGTCTTTGAGTGCCACATCAATTTCTTCTAATAATAAATGTAGGGACGGCAAATCAAAGTTGGTGGCGGTGCTATTTTTTTCAGTCGCTTGGCTCATGGTATTTTCCACTTAGTGCTTTTATTCGCTTAATAACGAATGGGATTTAAAACCTCATTATTACACCATTTTTACTTAAAATGTGCAAGTTTATTTTTTTACAAAATGCGTTAAACTAATGTAACAGAATTTTTACTGATTGCCAAACATTGCGGTTCGCCATGCGTTGTCAGCACTTTGGTTACTTAGGGTGCTTGCCAAAAGATGCACCAAGGCGGACAAATCCTCGTGCTGTTGGGTGTCTTCTTGCTCGGCTTCTTCTTGGTCGATGGCAAGGGCAACCTGCCCACCCGTCATCGCAAGATAGACTTCAGCGAGAATCTCAGAGTCGAGCAATGCCCCGTGGAAGGTACGGTCTTTTTTGCCCACATCTAAGCGTTTTACGAGGGCATCAAGGGAGTTTTTTTGCCCTGGATACATTTGCTTGGCTAAGGCGAGTGTGTCTAGAACGGTGACACTTTTGTCAAACTCAGGGTAGCCAGCTTTGGCGAATTCCATCTTTAAAAACCGCATATCAAAGGTGGCGTTATGTGCTACAAGTTCCGCCCCTTCCATGAAGGTGTAGATTTTATCGGCAACGTCAGCGAACCTTGGTTTGTCGGTCAAAAACTCATTGGAAATCCCGTGAACTCGGATAACTTCATCGTTCATGATTTTGTCAGGATTTAGGTAAACGTGCAGTTTTTCGCCAGTGAATTTTCTGCCAACCATCTCCACCATGCCCACTTCGACAATGCGGTCGCCGTTTTGGTCTTCAAAACCTGTGGTTTCTGTATCCATGATGAGCTGGCGTTCGGGCTTGCCGTGGTTGATGGGGGTGGGTAAAATCGGCACAAAATATGGGTTGGCACGGCTGGTATCGCCATCATAAACGGGGGTGTTTTCTGCGTTGTCGCTTTTTATGCTAACTGGGCTATGAGTTTCGTTGTTATTGGGTGAGCTTGGGGGTTCGTGGCTGTTGTCATAAGACATGGCGTCATCTGGCGTGTAGGCGTCCAGTGGTGCGTGGTCAAATGGTGTATGGTCATAAGGCATGGGGCTGTCCTGTGATGGTGTTTTTTGGTTTGGCTGAGGTGGGTTGTTTGTGGGATAAAAGCGGTCACCGCTGCCTGTGACGCCTTCATTGGCAAGACTGTCCGCCATTTCATTGCCGTGATGTCCTGCGTGTCCTTTTATCCATTGCCAGTCAATCTGCCTGCCTAGGCTTGCAGCGTCCAGTCTTTGCCAGAGTTCTTGGTTTAGGACGGGCTTGCCATCGGCTTTTTTCCAGCCTTTTTGTTTCCAGCCATGTATCCATTTGCTAATGCCGTCTTTGACATAATTGGAGTCGGTGTAAAGGGTGATGGGTAGTGCACTGTCTTTTGTGCTTTCTAGGGCGGTGATGGCAGCAAGAAGCTCCATGCGGTTGTTTGTGGTAGCAGGTTCACCGCCCCAGATTTTACGGGAACTACCGTCTGGGTAACTGATAAAAACACCATAACCGCCTGCACTGTCGCCTGCTTTGCCATTGCCTTTGCAAGCACCATCTGTGTAAATGGTAAGTCTGTCTGTATTCATGTTAAAATCAAAAAATGTACATAATTTGTGCATTATTATAGCATAAAATGCCCATTTGTCATGGGCTTGTTATTTGGGGTTTTAGTGATGTATGAAAGTTTTTTAAGATTTTCTTGGAGGTTTATTTGGAAAGATGATAAAAAAAGCATTTTTTGCGTGAAAATTGATGGCGAAAAGCGTTAGGACTTGTTAAAATGCACCTTTTTAAGATTAGAGCTGTGATGATGAAAAAATCTTCTTGTCGATTTTTTATGCTTTTGGGTGTGACAATGCTACTGTTGGCGTGCGGTCAGTCACCGAGTAGCGACTCAAATACGGTTAGCTTGGATAAGAAAGACACTAAAACAGACAAGACGACGCTTGATTTTTCTGGTTGTTATAGTGTGGATAAAAGCCTGCCTGCACAGATTTTTATCAATCAAAGCCAGTCAGGTTACACCATGCAGATGAAAGAGCCAGATGGCACATGGGATAAGCCAGAGCCGCTTTTAAATAAGACTGTGGACGAGGCGTGGCAGTTTTTTAGTACGAATGCTATTTCTTTGGATAGAAAAGACGTTAAAGCTGTGCTTGTGCGTGCCGATGAAGTGATGGCACTGGCGAGTATAGACAAAGCGGTGACGGCAGTGAATCCGCATATGGACAGTTCTTATGTGGTGAGCTTGTTTGGGGCGGTGAATACCATTTATCAGGTGGCGTGTGATGATACACCTTTGGTTTTGGCGTCACCGCATGATGGCGTGCATGATAGTCAGTAGGGGATGTGATGAGTTTTTTTGTTTATTTGCTTGTCGGTGGGGTGATGTATGTGGCAGGGACGCTCATTTTTTTAAAGCGTATCAAGCCACATAAGAAAAACAAAGACCGACTGCCGATAAGCGATAAACGCCTTTTGCCTTATGTTGCGGGCTGTTTTCTGGTGGCGTTGGGGTTGTCTGGTTGGGCGTCTTTGTCGCTTTTGGGGCATGAAAGTCTGGATATGGCTTACTTGCTGGTAAACAGCGTGGTGATGACGGTGGTGTTTTATTTTGGCTTAAACCCGGATGAAACTCAAATGAAACTGCCAGATTGAGTGGATTATTGCTTTTAAAAAGCTAAAAATTTGCTTAAATGTATTTAATGATGGTGCATATAAAAGCGGTACTGTTGCTACAATTTTTATTTTTATCAAAAAATTTTTGTTATTGGAATTTAAAAAGTTTTGTTCTATACTGTTGTGATTGCCAGTTGAGCTGATTGCTAATTAGCGAGAACGGGTGTTTTTTAATTGCTTAATTTCATGGAGTGCTGTGCTATGTCCAATAAACTTTTGGATTTAATCCAATCATCTGGGGCGAAATGGGTGGATTTTCGTTTCACAGATACCAAAGGTCAGGAGATGCGTCTGACGTTTCCTGCACATACGGTTGATGAAGACACCTTAGAAGATGGTAAAATGTTCGATGGTTCATCTGTGGCAGGCTGGAAAGGCATTGAAGCGTCTGATATGATTTTATTGCCAGACCCTGAAAGTGCTTATTTAGACCCGTTTTTTGAGACGCCGACCGTGGTTGTCTCTTGTGATATCATTGAGCCTGCGACCATGCAAGGCTATGAAAAAGACCCACGTTCCATCGCACGCCGTGCCGAGACTTATTTAAAATCTACAGGCATTGGCGATACGGCATTCTTTGGTCCTGAGCCTGAATTTTTCGTATTCGATGACGTAAAATGGCAAACCGATATGTCAGGTGCGTTTAGTAAAATCAGTGCTGAACACGCTGCTTGGTCACACAATAACAGCTATGACTGGAACAATACCGCTCACCGTCCTGCGGTGAAAGGTGCGTATGCCCTAGTACCGCCGATTGATGGTTTTCATGATATGCGTACGGTGATGTGCGAGAAAATCGAAGAAGTGATGGGCGAGGGACGTGTCGAGGTGCATCATCACGAGGTGGCAAGTTGTCAGCTTGAGATTGGGGTGTCTTTTAACACTTTGGTGAAAAAAGCCGATGAAATTCAGCAGTTTAAGTACATCGTGCGTAATGTTGCTGCTCAATTTGGCAAAACCGCCACTTTCATGCCAAAGCCTTTGGTGGGCGATAATGGTTCTGGTATGCACGTTCACGTTTCTATCTCTAAAGATGGCAAAAATATCTTTTCGGGCGATGAATATGCAGGGCTATCAACCGAAGCTTTGTATTTTATCGGTGGAGTGATTAAGCACGCCCGTGCCTTGAACGCCATCACCAACCCAAGCATTAACAGCTATAAACGCCTAGTGCCCCACTTTGAGGCACCGATTAAGCTGGCGTATTCTGCTTCTAACCGCTCGGCCAGTATCCGCATTCCGCACGTTTCTAGCCCGAAAGCGGTGCGTATCGAGGCGCGTTTCCCAGACCCTGCGGCGAACCCTTACTTGACGTTTGCGGCGATTTTGATGGCGGGTCTTGATGGCATTGTTAATAAAATCCACCCAGGTGAAGCAGCGGACAAAAACTTGTACGACTTACCGCCTGAAGAGGAAGCGAGCATTCCAACCGTGGCGGAAAATCTGGAAGTGGCACTTCATGCCCTAAAAGAAGACCATGAGTTTTTACTTAAAGGCGATGTCTTTAGTAAAGAGATGATTGATGCTTATATCGAGCTAAAAATGCAAGAAGTGCATAAGCTAAACGAGGCGGTACACCCCTTGGAGCTTGAGCTGTACTATAACTGCTAAAGGATTTTGATAAAAAGTCGTCTGATGACGGCTTTTTATTTTGGGTATAATTTTTGAGCATTTGGCGGTTTGGGCTTGTTTTTTGTTGTTTTTTTGCTTATGCTATCTGAAGTTTTCGGCAATTATGACAAAACAGGTCGAGCGGACGTATTGGGTGATTGAGTTAACCCATGAGTTTTACTGTTGCCCGAGGAAGTTTGATGAGCTGTTTTGTCTTTGCGTAAAAAAGATAAAGAAGAGATAAAAGTGATGCAATCTGTATTTAAAAAACCGATGCTAAAAACCTTGGCAGTAGTACCAGCGTTTTTATTGAGTGTGTCTGCATGGGCGTTTAATGTGAATTTTGTTAGCCCTGCTGACCAAAGTGGCTATTTAACCCCTGCTCAAAGTATTGATGTGAAAATTGCGGTGACGCCCACCCCAGAGCCGATTTATACCTTGCTGTTTAAAGTAGACGGGCAGTACGTCTCTGCCAATCAATACGAAACCACGCTGGCGACCGCAGAGTATGAGGCGGGCAATCACCTGTTAACTGCGGAACTTCAGGACGAGACAGGAGGTGTGGTTGCCAGTGACAGCCGTATCATTTATATCGTCCCCCAAAATAACCTTGCTCGCCAAGCACGAGAAAAAGCGGCAGAGCAGGCAGCTTATGATGCTTTGCCTTGGTATAAAAAAATCGGGGTGAAAATCGGGCTTGATGGCGTGCGTTTGAGTGTGCCAGTTGATACTGCCACCCGTCCAGCTGCGGAAGGCGGTGAAGCGGTGCAGGGGATTATCGGTGTGCAGCCTGTCTCAACGGGTGTATCGCCTTTTGGCACAACCACCAAATAATTTGATTTGCCATAAAAAACACCGAATGTATCTTCGGTGTTTTTTTGGTTTAAAGGTTTATTTTAAGGAGGAGAAAAAGACCATTAAGATGGGCGAGATGACATTGGTAATAAAACCAAAACTAATCACCAAAGGCACAATCTGACTGCCGCCTGCCTTTTGGAGGGTGGGGAGCGTAAAATCAAGACTGGTGACGCCACCCACTCCGATGGCAGCAGAGGAGGAATAACGCATGATGTGCGGAATAAAAATCAAAGCGATGATTTCACGCATAAGGTCATTTAAAAGTGCCACGCTGCCCCAAACCGCCCCATAAGCGTCTGTCATCACTGTGCCTGACAAAGAATACCAGCCAAAGCCTGAGGACAATGCTAAGCCTTTCGACCATGATACTTCCTCGAAAATCGCCGCAAAAATCAGACCGCCACCCAGCACAGACAGTATAAACAGCGTGCTAATATACAGCCCACGGCGGTTTAATAGGGTGTCTTTTAGGCTGATGTTGGCGTTTTTTAATAATAAACCCACTAAAAACAACAGTAGCATTAAAAGTACAGTATTGCTGCCATGGGGCGGTAAAAATTGAGGTGGCAAAAAGCGTGCCATGACAAAGCCGAGTGCCAAACAGCCCATTTGAATGACGCTGCCACTTAAGCTAATGTGATCGCTTTGATTTTGTTCGCTTTTTTTATAATAGGGACAAGGTGAGAATTTGTCAAAAAGATATAAAGACAATAGCCCTGAGCCAATGGTTAAAACAATCAACACCGTCAAATATAACAGGATATTGCCCAGTTTTTCTACTAAGTCTGGCACTAAGCCTAATTCAACACCAATCACCCATAAAATTAAAAACACCAAGGCGTTTAATATGCATTCACCGAATTTGGCAATGTGGGTATTTTTCGGTAATGAAAAACCGATAAACATTGGGGTAAGAATTAAAATTAACGTAAAAAAGTTGTTCACGGCACTCCCTGACAGTATTTTTAATGGCGAAGAGCGGGGCTAAAAAATTTGTGCCACATAATAACAAAAAATGCCTTTTTTTTAAAGCCAAAAATAAGCAGGCGTGATTGATTTTTTAAGGATTTTTAAAAAGAATGGGCGTGCAAGTGTTATAAAAATTTGTTAAAATACATCAGATTTAATCAATAAAAAACCAAGTAAGATTAAATCACTTTTTATGGATAGTATTTTGGAATAGATTATATATGATGCGTGCAGAGGCGTTAGGTGCGGCGTCTTTTTTTGAAAAGATTTTAGGAGAGCTGTACCAGTCGGTGTATCTGGCGTTGGGCGGTTCGCTTGAAGAAGGCATGGACTGGGCAAGTCGTGGCTGGCACTTTTTAGGTATCGGCATTAAGATTTTAATCTTATTGGCGATTATCGGCTTTTTTTATTGGGTCTGTGTTTATCTCATTAAGCACTCTCGTACGCTGTTTCGTTTGTCGGATAGACATATCCGCATTGCACGTTCTACCTTGCGGTATTTTTGGTTGGTGGCGAGCATTCTGGCGATTATGACTCAAGTTGGAGCAAAAGGCGACACCATCAAAGCGGTTGCCAAAGCAGCGAGCTGGGCGGGCTTTTATTATGTGCTATGGGCAATGAGCGGACAGCTGGTGCGTGGGCTGTTAAGTCACTATGACTTAAATGCTTCGATTGAACAGCTTGTGCATAATATGGTGGTGGTGCTGATTGTGGTTTTGGCGTCAGCGACCGTCATGGCACAGTTTGGCTTTGATATCGTTTCTATCGTAGCAGGTCTGGGGATTGCGGGTGTGGCGGTGGGTTTTGCCGCCCAAAGCACCTTGGCGAATTTTATCGCAGGCATTGCTATTTTGGTGGAGCAGTCCTTTCAGGTGGGAGATTGGGTGCGGATTGGCACGCAAGAAGGACGTGTAGTGAAAATCGCCCTGCGTACCACGCACATTTTAGACCGTGATAATATCATCGTGATTTTCCCAAATTCTACCGTTGCTTCATCTGAGGTGGTGAACTTAACCTCGAAAACCTTTGTGCGATTTGATGTGCCTGTGCGTATTGCCTTGGATGCCGATGTCGATGAAGCGCGTAGCAGTATCTTGGCGGTTTTAAAAAATGACAGTGCAGTGCTGCCGCACCCTTTGTCCACCGTGACCATAGATAAGGTGGGCGAGTACGGGGTGTTTTTGGTAGTGCGTTTTTGGGTTGCACCCGCTGCGGTGGCGCGGTTGCCTATTGTCAAAGAGCATATCATTGAGAACATTAAAAAGGTATTAGATGAGCAGGGTATGACCGCCCCGTATCCGCATATGCAGCTGATTTATGGCAAAGAGGCGACAGAAAAAACGGAGGCAATACTCCAAGCAGTCAAATCCCCTGAGTCCGCATCGCTGACCGAATCTGCCAAGTCACCGCCAGCGGCATTGACGCCCGCCCATACTTTTCCAGATGGCAGTTAATGTTAAGACAAAGATAAATCGGACGTAAAATGAGCTTTGCGTCCGATTTTTATTGTAATTTTATGCTATAATACACCCATTCCCTTTATAAGCCTAAAAAAGAAAAAACATGACCACATCGACCTTTCATCTTACCCTTACCTGTGCCGATGGGCTAGAAGACGCACTTATTACTGAGCTTGACAGCTTTGGCGTGACAGGAAAATTTATCAAATCAGGGCGTGTGGCGGTGACTGTCAGCCTAGAGCAGTTTTATCACATTTGTCTATACAGCCGAGTGGCAAGCCGCGTGCTTTTGCCTTTAGGTGAGTATCACTTTAAGAAAAAGCAAATCATCGAAAATGGCAAGCCCAAAGACGTCATCAGCGAAGATGTGGCGAATGTGCTGTATGAGTATGCGTGCCGTTTGCCTTGGGTGGAACTGTTTGGGCTGTCGCACACCTTTGCCATCCGTCTGAGTGTGGATAAGCGTGTGGCGGTGAATCAGCAATTTGCGACCATGCGTGTCAAAGACGCCATCGCCGACACGTTTAATGCCAAGTACGGCAGCCGTCCGAATGTCGATGGTAAAAATCCTAACTTTTCCATCATGGTGCATGTGGGTGCAGAGTGTGCGGAACTTGCCTTGGATTTGTCAGGAACGAGCTTGCACCGCCGTGGTTATCGCATCGCTAATACCGCTGCCCCCTTAAAAGAAAACCTAGCGGCTGCCCTGTTGTATGAATGCGGCTGGCATTTAAAGAAGCACGATGCCCTCATCGACCCGATGTGTGGCTCGGGTACGTTCATCATTGAGGCACTGCTCATGCGTGCCGATTATCCTGTGGGTATTGATAAGGCGAATACTGAGTTCGGTTTTTATCATTGGCAGCACCATGATGAGACGCTTTGGCAGTCGGCGGTGAGTCGTGCTTTGCGGTCTTTTCATGAAAATTTGGATAATTTCCAAGCGATGACAGTGTTGGCTTTTGATGCAGATGCAACAGCGGTGCAGGCGTGCCATAAAAACTTGATGGCGGCAGGGCTTGGGCAGATTGCTCATCGGGTGAGTTTTTTGCAAAAGAGTCTTTCAGGACTTGCTGACAGCCTAGCCACCTTAAATGCTGAGTATCCCTTAATTATCACAAATCCGCCCTATGGGGAGCGTCTGGGTGAGGGTGATGTCATTAAGCCTTTGTATCAGGGCTTAGGCTTGCAGGCGGTAGCAGGGCTTCTGAGTGCAGGCATACGCCGTGCAGATATGGGCGTACTGGCAAGCCATGTGGAGCAGGCGGATACTTTGCCCATTGATACGCCATCAACCTTGCGTTGTCATAATGGTGCATTGACAGTATATTTTCGTCATGGTGGCTTAAAATTAGAAAAATCGCCAAGCTTGATAGAGCGTTTTGAAAAACAACCCATCAGCCATGAAGATGAAAATGTACAAGCTTTCATTAACCGCCTACAAAAAAACCTAAGCCATCTAAAAAAAGAGGCAAAAAAATCACGCCATGGCAAAGAGACAAGCGTGAGCAATCTTAGGATTTATGATGCGGATTTGCCGAATTTTAACATTGCGGTGGATTTATATGGCAATTATGCCCACGTCCAAGAATATGCTCCGCCTAAGCAAATTGACCCAGATATCGCCAAAGCTCGCTTCAATCAAGCCTTACTGGCGGTGCGTCAAGCACTGTCTTTAAGTCGGGAGCAGGTGTTTATTAAAACCCGTGCTAAGCAGTCAGGCAATGAGCAATACACCAAGAACGACAACGCCCAAAAACAGAGAAAATACTGGCTTGCCGAAGAGGGTAATGCGGTGTTTTATGTGAATTTCACCGATTATTTGGATACGGGGCTGTTCATCGACCACCGTGCCATGCGTCGGTTGGTGGGGGCTGCAGCACAGGGCAAGCGTGTGCTAAATCTTTTTGCTTATACGTGTACCGCCAGCGTGCAGGCTGCCTTGGGCGGGGCGAAATCCGTGGTCAGCGTGGATTTGTCCGCCAATTATCTGGACTGGGGGCGAGCGAATTTCGCCTTAAACGGGCTTGATTTGTCGACTCTTTATGAGCATGAACCAAAGTATCAGTTTATCGCCGCTGATGTTTTTGAGTGGATAAAAGAAAACACCGAGCGTTTTGATGTGATTTTTATCGACCCGCCGACTTTTTCTAATTCCAAGAAATTTAAAGGTACATTCGATGTACAAAGAGACCATGTGGCACTCATTAACCGTGCAATGAACCGTCTCGCCAGTGGCGGTGTGCTGTATTTTAGCAATAATTACACCCGCTTTGAGCTTGATGACGGTCTAAAACAGCGTTATGAGGTGACGGATATCACGCATCAGACCATCGGTTTTGATTTTGATGTTAAAAAACCCATTCATCAAAGCTATGAAATCCGCCATAAAAACAGCCAAAAAATAGCAGCAGGCATCACAGAGAATCCCCACCAAGGCGGTATAATGTCTCATGCCACTTTAAAAAATGGCAAAGATGGCGATAAAAAATCCTCTGCGGTATCAAAAGAGCGAGGAAAAAACGAAAGACGCTTTAATAAAGACGATAAAGGCTTTGATGGATCCGCCGCTAAGTCTTTTTCTAAGGCGTCAGGCAAGACTTTTGATAAAAATTCCAGTTCATCAAATAAAAGAAAATCCGATAAATCTTTTTTTGATAAGCCAAATAAAGGCGCTCAAAAAACTTTTTTTGATGATAAATATGGCAATAAAAAATCTGATGCTAAGCCGACCCAAAAGCGTATCTTTGTCAATCCTAAACTTGCCAATAAAGATGAGATTGAACAAAGGCTAAGTAAGGCATTGGATAAAGAGAGTGCGGAATAAAGATTGATTTTTTTAGTGGGGGTGAATTGCAGTGCCCTTAACTAATTTTTTAAAGAATTTTGTTAATCCTATTTGATTATTAAACAGGCATTTTATGAATACCCAAACTGTTAACGAACAAACCGACCAACAAGAAATCCAAGAACTAAACCAAGTATTGCTTGGTGATTCTAGCGATGACGAATTGGCTAATGATGACAAACACGAACTCAATGACGGCATTGACATTGGCAATTTTAAAAAATTGCAAAAGAAACTTAGAAAAGAAGTGTCTTGGGCAATTCGTGATTTTAATATGATTGAAAATGGCGATGTCGTGATGGTGTGTATTTCTGGCGGAAAAGACAGTTTTACTCTGCTGGATATTTTGTTATTTTTAAAACGCATTGCCCCGATTAATTTTGAAGTGGTTGCTGTTAATCTTGACCAAAAACAGCCCAATTTCCCAGAGCATATTTTGCCAGAATATCTCTCCAAACAAGGCATTCCTTATTATATCTTAGAAAAAGACACTTATAGCATTGTCAAATCCGTTGTGCCAGAAGGCAAAACTTATTGCTCAGCGTGTTCAAGACTTCGCCGTGGCTCATTATATGGTTTTGCCAAACAAATTGGGGCAACCAAAGTGGCATTAGGACACCATAGAGATGATATTTTGGCGACTTTCTTTTTGAATTTATTTCACGGCGGAAGTTTAAAGGCAATGCCCCCAAAACTGTTATCGGACGATAAACAAAATATCCTAATTCGCCCGCTTGCCTATGTTGCCGAAAAGGATATTATTAAATACGCTAATTATAAAAAATTTCCAATCATTCCGTGTAATTTGTGTGGCTCGCAAGAGAATTTACAACGGGCAATGATAAATGATATGCTTCGTGAATGGGATAAGGCACACCCAAAACGCCTAGCCAGTATGTTTAAGGCTCTGCAAAATGTCGCCCCAAGTCAATTAGCCGACCGTGAACTCTTTGATTTTGAAAGTTTAAAAACCGAACGAAACGATGATGAAAGGCTATTTGAAGGCGATAATATTCAAGTCGGTGTGGCGGATAAACTTGCCGATATGGGTTTACCTGTTAATCCACAAGTACAAAGCTTTAATCCTAAATTTGAAAGAGAAAAGGATAAGGATAATAAAATTCCTGTCATCAATCCTGTGATTTAGGAATGTTAAAAATAGACAAAAATAGGTTATATACATTCACTATTAATAATCAAAACATTGACTTAATGCTGGCGAATATTCATCAAAGTTAGCAATACTATAATGACTGTTTTTGCCCCTTGGATGCGACCGTTGCCATAATGACCGGGTCAAAACCTGTTTTTAAGAAAGAAGAAGTGATACACTTTTTTAAACAGTCATTAAGCGACACGCAAAGAAAATGGCTATTGATTGTTAATGATGATAAAATCATTGGCGAATGTGCTTTTATGGATATGAATAATCAAGGCTATGCCCATTTTAGAATGGCGATTTTTGATAAAGCGTATCGTGGGCTTGGCATTGGCAAATGGGCATTACAACAAAGTATGGAATATGCGTTTGATGTACTTGGAATATCCAAGATAGAACTTGAAGTATTTGAGTTTAACCCTACTGCCAAACAGCTTTATTTATCGCTTGGCTTTAAGGTGACAGAGTGTGTTAAAGATAAAAGTGATTATGATAGGCAAATTTATGATAAATGGATAATGGTGTTTTATTCATCGAAAAAGGAGCGTACACTATGAGTTTTTTAAAAGGATTGGCAGTTGCTGGAATGGCGGCAGTTTTATCGGGCTGTATGACAGCAGGTGTGATTTATAGCAGTGTTCAGGAGCGTTATACACAAAAAATTGCTGCTTCTGAGAGTATTATTGCGATTGGCAAGCCTAAAACCCCGATTGCTTCACACCCTCATGCCATGGTATTGGTTGGGCAGGAGAATAGTATTTTGGTGACGCCAGAGCCGAGCATGAGCATACCTCAGGATTTGTTTGGTCAGATTTTTGAGCGTGTGGACTTAAATCATCTGTATATTACCGCAGATACTGTTGGCGAGGAGCGGCTGGTGGAGCTTGATTTGGGTGTCAATCCAGTGGGCGTGCCACAAGCAAACAAAACGGTCAGCTTTTTATTTTTAAAGCCAAAAAGTGCATTAAAGGCAGGTGAGCGTGCAAGCTTGCAGACGCTTGGGTTTGGTTGTGAGATAAAAACTCATGAAGCAAAAGAAATGCTGGCGTGCGTACAAAGTGTAGAGACTACTTTTACGCTAGTAAAACAAGCCCAAAATACTCAAGCGATGTCTTATCGCCTAAAAGAACCTTTAAAAGTGGTATTTCGTTATGAGGCAACACATACCCGTCCCGCCATGCTTTTATTAACCCCGCTTGCGATTGCGTATGATGTCGTGACATTGCCGCTTACCATTCCTGCGGCAGGGATTGCGATTATCGGGCTAATGAATTATTCTGGAGGCGGTGTTTGATAAAAAAACCGTCATTTAAAAAGTGACGGTTTTTTAATGAGGCTTTATTTTATCTTCGGTAGTTATGGTGATAAGGAAATTGCCCATACTTTTTATCTAAAATCATAAAAGGAATGTAAATACAGCCTTTATATCTAAAATAGGGTGTATAACCAGAATTATCTGTGACAAAATAATAAAATTCATGAGAGCGATTCGGACAAGTGAATCGATACGCCATGGGGATATTTATGTGTGTATGAGGTTCATATACGGGTCCTACTTCAAACGTGCCGATTGATTTGCCATCAAAGGCGGTATTTGTACTGCCGTAGCCATCAATAACATTGATAAATTCACGCATATCAATGATTAAGTCTTTTTCTTGTAATTCGTGCGTTTCTTTTAAAGGTGCATCAAGCGTAATGCTTTGGCTGTAGCCGTTCTCATCGGTAATGCCGAAGTATCGGCTGGCGTATTCTTTGCTACCCATTTGATTCACGGTCAGCACATAGGGTGTTTGTTTTGCAACGTAATATTTTTTATGTAGGCGATGAAACTTCGCAAAACGCACTTTATATTCATAGCGACCTTCTGTTTTGCTAATTAAAACAATTTGTATGTTATTATGCCAGTCTTCTGCCAGCTCTAAATTTTGTGACTGCTTTTCATGAAAGTCATTGACAAAAGTAATGTTACGAAAGTCACGTGGTGAGGGGGCGAGATAATAGCAATCTTCTTTACAGTACTCATCTGGCGGAGCATAAATTTTTGCGAACTTGTCCAGTCTATTATCGGCATGGGCTGACATACTAAGCCAAATAAACAACGCACTTAAAAACAACGCTTTCATTGTATCTGTCCTTATTAAATGAAGTGAATGCCTGTTGGGGTTTAGCTGTTAATCAAATCTGACCATCTTTGTATGATTGGATAAACCATTCTAGTGCCATTTGATAGCCCATCACGCCCAGTCCGCAAATCACGCCCACAGCCTTATCTGAAAAATAAGAGTGTGCACGAAACGGCTCACGAGCATGGACGTTGGATAAATGCACTTCGATGAATGGCTTGTTTAGGGCAGATAAAGCATCCCTAATGGCGACTGAAGTGTGCGTAAAGGCGGCAGGATTGATAATGACGCCATCGATGGGCGTGTCGGCAAGTAACCCCACTTCGCCAATAAAGTCCACGATGTCGCCTTCGTGATTGGATTGAAAGGTGATAAGCTCAATGTAATGCGTACGGGCGAGGCTTTTTAGTTGTGCTTCAATGTCAGCAAGGGTGGTGCTGCCGTAAATGTCTGGCTCTCGCCTGCCAAGCAGATGAAGATTGGGACCGTTAATGAGGGCGACTTTTTTCATAAATTTGCCTTATCTGGGTGAGGTTTGTGTTAAGCATTTTAAATAATCATGGCAAAAATAACCCAAAAAGATACAAAAAACCAACAAAAATTTTGATTTTTTGTTACAAAAGACTTGAACCATGGGTCAAACGTGGTATTATAAGGGCGTGTATTGCTTGATGTTGCCTAAGTTGTATAAAAACTGTGTCTATTTGATGACATCATCTTGGGTGGATATGCTGGCATATGCGTTGGTGTTTTTTGGTATGACCAAAAATTTGATAGAAATGCGCTTGTGGTTAGGCTCTTTAATGAATTTGCGCTTAGGACAGGCATTGGATAGGAATCAGCTATGTCAGCTCGTGAACAAGGTACTGTGAAGTGGTTTAATGACTCAAAAGGTTTTGGGTTTATTCAGCGTGCCAGCGGTGAAGATATTTTTGTGCATTTTCGTGCTATTCAAGGTGAGGGTTATCGCTCCCTAAAAGAAGGGCAGGCGGTGGAATACATCGTTACTCAAAGTGATAAGGGGCTGCAAGCCGAAGAGGTCACCAAGTTATAAGCTTTCACAAAAAGACCATCAAGCGTTAACAAAAAACACAGCGATAGGGCTGTGTTTTTTGTTAGGGGTCTTTTAATTAAGCACGCTCACAGGGTGTAAAATGTGCTACAATAAGTCATTGGAATACAGCTTAAATGAGGTACGTATGTTTAAATTTGATTGGGCAAGCCTGCGGCGTTATGTGCTTTTCGGGGGGTTTGCTTTAGGCTTGTTGTTAAGTCAAGCGGTCAGTGCAAATGACGCCACTTTAGGCGATGAGGAATATCGTGCTTCTATTTGTGCCATCGCCAGCCAAGGGGCGTTTGCCTCGGCGGTGGCTCGCCAAAAAGGACTGGCAAAGGAGGAAGCTGCCAAGCTGTTGTCGGAGCGTTTCGAGGTTTTGTCGACGTCTTTTAGTCATACGGCGTTTTTGGAAAAAATCGCAGAGGCGTGGCAGGCGGATTTAAACCATGTTTATACCATGGATATTTTAGAAAATGATGAAGATAAGGCGGTGTTTGCTGCCATGCTAGAAGAGTTATCCTTTTCTGCCTGTATGGGTAAAACCCCAAATATCGCCCTGTGATGATGGTTAAAAAAAGATGATATTATGACTGATTTGCCAGAAAATACCCAGAACCTGCCTACACATGATACCGTGCAGTTTCAGCGTTTTTGTGAATTACCTTTGTCTAAGCCTGTACAGTCGGCGTTGATGAAGCTTGGTTTTGAGCATTTAACACCGATTCAATCTCAGATTTTGCCTTATACGCTGGCAGGTCATGATGCCATCGGTCAGGCACAGACAGGCACGGGCAAGACAGCGACGTTTTTATTGACGATTATCGAAGCCTTGCTGAAGCGTCCATTTGCCAAAGATGAAGTGCATTATCTGGGCGAGCCACGGGCATTGATTTTAGCACCCACTCGGGAGCTGGCACAGCAGATTTTTAGCGACTGTCAGGCGTTGACCGCCAAAACTTCTTTATACAGCCTATGTGTAACGGGTGGTAGTGATTTGGATAAGCAAGAAAAGGCATTCGCTCGCCGTCCGCTGGATATTTTAATTGGAACACCGGGGCGGATTATCGACTGGGTGCAGCGTGGCGTACTGTTTTTAGATAGGGTGGAAGTGTTCGTTTTGGACGAGGCGGACCGCATGCTGGATATGGGCTTTATCCCTGATATTAAAAGAATTATCAATCGCCTGCCGCCGAATACGCACCGCCAAAGCCTGCTATTTTCTGCCACATTTAATACCGATGTGATGAATTTGGCGTATCGCTGGCTGTCAAACCCAACCTTTGTTGAGATTGCCGCCGCCCAAAAAACCAATGCCGACATTACCCAAAAGATTTATCTATTAAGCGATGAACAAAAACTGCCCGCGTTAAAGCAAATTTTACGAAGCGAGCAAGGTAAAACCATTATTTTCGCCAATCGTAAAGACCAAGTCAGACGGCTGGTGGATAGGCTTGAAAAGGAATTTTCTGTGGTGGAGATGTCGGGTGATGTCGCCCAAAATAAGCGGGAGCGTCATTTGCAAGCCTTTAAAGAGGGTAAGGCGAATATTCTTGTCGCCACCGATGTGGCAGGGCGGGGCATTCATGTCGATGACGTGGCACTGGTGGTGAATTATACCTTGCCAGACACGCCCGATGATTATGTGCATCGTATCGGACGCACGGGGCGTGCAGGGCAGGCAGGCGTGGCTGTGGCGTTGGTTGGTGAAGATGATGCGTTTAATTTGCCCGCTTTGGAGCGTCATTTAAATACCCGTTTTGAGCTGTTGCAGTTCGAGTTTTCGGCGTGAGTATGGCGTCATCTTTAGGGCTGTATATTCACATTCCTTGGTGTGTCAAAAAATGCCCTTACTGTGATTTTAATTCTCATACCATGGGGGAGAATCCGCCTTTTGAGCAATATGTCGATGCTTTGTTTGCGGATATGGACAGTCAGGTCGTATTGGCGCAAGAGCGAGAAATTACCAGTGTTTTCGTGGGTGGGGGGACGCCGTCTTTATTGCCCGTGCCAGCGTATGAACGTCTGTTTCTTGGCTTAAAAGAGAGATTGTCTTTTAGTGATGACTGCGAGATGACGCTTGAGGCGAATCCTGCAACCATCGAACACGCACCCTTTGATGAGTATTTGTCTGTGGGTTTTAACCGCTTGTCCATTGGCGTGCAGAGCTTTGATGAAAAAAGCTTGACGGTGCTTGGGCGAATTCATAGTGCTAAACAAGCGGAAACTGCCATCAGCCAAGCCTGTCATGCGGGATTTTCACGGGTGAATGCCGACCTTATGTATGGCTTACCGCACCAAACGGTAGAAAAAGCCGTGCGTGATTTGAAAACCGCCCTAGAGGCAGGCGTGACGCATTTGTCTTGGTATCAGCTAACCATCGAGCCAAATACGGCTTTTTTTCGTACGCCGCCTGACTTGCCCTGTGAGGATACTTTGGCGGACATAGAAAGTGCGGGTAGGGAAATTTTATACGCTCATGGTTTTGATGATTATGAGGTGTCGGCGTGGGTGGGAGAAAAAGACACGCCGTGTCGGCACAATATGAATTATTGGCAGTTTGGGGATTATTTGGCGATTGGTGCAGGAGCGCACGGAAAAATTAGCCTTCCTAAAGGGGTATGTGGACATGATAGCGGAGTTTATCGCTTTTCTAAATCACGCCTGCCGAAGGATTATCTTAATTATGATACGGCACCTAAGATGGTGCAGTGGCGTGCCATTGACCCGTCAGAGCTGGTTTCTGAATATATGATGAATGCACTTAGGCTAAAGCATGGCGTGTCCGTGGCGGATTTTGAGCGTGCGACAAGACTTAGTATGAGTCAGATAGAGCCGACATTAGATCGTCTAAAGGCACAGGGGCTTTTGGTTAATGACAAGAGAATTATTCGCCCGACAGCACTTGGTTTTCGTTATGTTAATCATTTAGTGCAGGCGTTTTTATGAATTAAAAAACCCAAGTTTTTGGCTTGGGTTTTTGGGAATTACATTTTTTTCTGTACGCTGCTGGCGGCATTTGAAACTTCTTGACCTGCCTTAGAAATGTCTTTGCCGAAGCCTTTGATGGTGTTGCAGCCTGTTAAAACAAAAAACAGCAGCAACAGAAGCGATAACTAACTTTTTCATAAGAACTCCTTACGATGAATGATGATAAAAACCATAGGTCTTATCGACCTGTGTTTATCTTAACCAAATTTTTTTAAAAAAACTAGGGGTGTTTTTAAGTTTAATGCAAAAATGCCCAATTATTTTATAAATTAAAGGTAGATGATGACAAAGAATACGCCTTTTTTGCACATTGTGCTGTTTTCGCCAAAAATCCCGAATAATACGGGCAATATCATTCGATTGTGTGCTAATACAGGGGCGATGCTTCACCTTGTGCGTCCTTTGGGTTTTGAGCTTGATGATACTAAGCTTAAGCGCGCAGGGCTGGATTATCATGAATATGCCGATTTGCAGGTGCATAAGGATTGGGCGGCGGCGAAGACGGCTTTGGCTGCTTGGGGGGTGGAAAAAATGGTAGCGATGACCACTAAGTTTAGTCGTCCTTTTTATGCTTACGATTTTAATTTTCAGGCAGCGGGGGCTGGTAAGGTGGCACTGGTGTTCGGCAGTGAAACGGACGGTCTGCCTGATGAGGTGCGTGCGGATATTGGCGAGGAGAACTGGCTGCGTTTGCCAATGCTGCCTGAGTCTAGAAGCTTAAATCTTGCCAACAGTGTATCGATTTGTCTTTACGAAGTGTGGCGTCAGCTTGGCTTTGTGGGAGATGTTGGGCGGAGTGTCGGTTATCATAAGCCGACTTCAAGATAATTATAAATAATCAAAGCGAAAAACAGCAATTATCGGTCAAATCTGTCCGTTTTTGCTGTTTTTTTGTACACAAGTTTTTTGGCGTGCGGATTATTTATATTGAATCACTTTTTATTTAACATAATCCATATTTTATGTTTCAAAAACATTTTAAAAATAGGCATATATGCTTTAAAAATAATATCATTTAACAGCGATAATTTCAAAAATCATGCTATTTTTGTACATCGATGAAATGGCGTGTTTTTTAAAATATGCGATTTTTAATGGGCGTATTTTAAATGAGAGGATTTAATGGAGTTAAAGTAGGCGTTGGTGGGGCGGTTTTTAGGGTGTTTTTAACGTGGGGTATGGATAATTTGCCTTGAGAATGGTTTTCGGGTTTTAGTGTAAGTGATTATCTGGACGCTATTAAATGTTTGGTATGAGCCCATTACGTTCTTTAAGTGCTTACTTAAAGACAGTTCGGGGGTTTTGGCAGGCCTGCTAGGCGATTAACATGACGCGCCACAAGCCCTGTATTGAATAGCGCTTGTAGTTTTTGGTTAGTGATGTCAAGTTCTGGTAGAGTGGCTGTCAGATGCTTTATGAGTGGGCGAGTGCTAGGGCTGTGATGATAAGTGGTGAAAAACACACGCACCTGCTCTAAGATATCATAATGCACCTGCGTCAGAGTAACATCAAGTGTGTCCGCCAAGTGCTGTGCCACCTTGGGTGACCAATCCTTGTGATTGATGAGATGTCCATCATCATCGAGCGTGAGTATTGTTTCATTAGTCATTTAAAACACCAATACGCTATCAAAGCCATTAAGCACAGTGCTGTCTGTGGGTTTTTCGGTCAGCACAGATGAAAAATCTGCTCGGTCGTGCTCAGTTATTTTTTCTAAAAGTATACCGCAATCCTCCACCCACACAGCTGGAATGTCATACAAGGGCGTGGATTTAACCATGCCGTGCAAGCGAGTACTGTCATCTAAAAGTAGGCTTAAAGCAGGTTTTTTTAGTTCAAGTTGAACTTCATGTTCAAAGCTGGCGAATAAAAATGCGAGTGCCATCGCCTCGTAGCCAATAAGCTCGCTGTCACTTTTTATGATAAAATGCAGTTTCATTGTTTTAAAATTGTTTTAATTGACCGTCTGTAACCATCATTGCAAGCTCGGATAAGCCTGCCAAATAAAAAGGCGTTCTTAAGTTTTCACCTGTCAAATGGTGACGTTTGGCGTTTTCTTGGTCGGTGACGCCCCGTGCCAGTGCCGTGCTGACACAGACAGGTAGGGCAAGTCCGTATGTTTTATGCAAATCTGCCCATGCGGCTGCTATATCAGGCACATCGGCGGTTTGCCAGCGAAAGGCATTGGCGATATATGCGCCATCACCATAAAAAAACACAGAAATATCATCACCTGCCTGAAGGTGGTCTTGAGCGGTGCGTAGGGCCTGCCAGGCTTTTTGGCTGTCGGGCGAAGCGGTGATGAGTAGGGTGGTCTTTGTCATGGTGTCATCATCAATGTGGCAGACATTGGGAATGGATATTAAAGCCGTTATTATAGCATATTCTTTGGGCTAAAAAAACCAAAGCCCATCAGGTGATGGACTTTTAGTTTTAAGCTTTTACACGCTCTTCGTCTAATTTTAGCGCCTCAAAATAGGTGCGGATATTTGTGACATAGTGCATGCACTGTACATAGCGACTATTTTTACCAGCATTATCCGATAGATAGGTGTAAAAATTGCTCCAAAGGTCGGGGTTTTCACCAGATTCAGCGATTTTCTCTTGAATATTTCTGACGGCATAAGGACCCATGTTGTAGGCTGCTAAGACGAACCACAGTCGTTCAGATTCAGGCACATCGGAGAATTTTTCTTTTAATTTGCTTAGGTAGCGTGCACCGCCTTCAATGCTTTGCACTGCATCTGTACGATCCTCTACGCCCATGGCGGCGGCTGTGTCATTGGTTAACATCATAATGCCTTGTACGCCTGTGCGTGAGGTTGCGGTCGGCTCTAGATGAGACTCTTGATAGCCGATGGCGACAAGCAGCTGCCAGTCATGCCCGTATTTCTTCGCTTGTGATTTAAAAGCGTACTGGTATAAAGGCAGTCTTTCTTTCATGGCGCGGTTAAAATGCATGACGCTATAGCTGTCCAGAGCGTTTGCACGGTAGAATTTCGCCATGGTGCTGGTGTCTTTTGCGGATTCTGTATTGCACAGATAGCCTTTAGCGTGTTCAATCAAGGCAGTGTTATTTTGATTGAAAATAAAGCCTGTATTGCTATTTAAGCCGTATTCGCTAAAACTTGGGTTGTTTTGGCAGGCAATTTGCTCACCGATGACGCCATCTTTGCTTTGATAGCTGTTATTGCTAATTAAAATGTCGGCTTCGCCAAGCTTAATGGCACGTAGGGCTTTTTCTTCATCTTCATAAGATTTTATGTCAAGCTCAGCCCCTAGGTGGTCGGCGTAACGATTGGCGACATCATAACCCAGCCCGTGCATATGCCCATCATGTACGAAGAGATGCTCAGGCGTGGCGGCGACGGTTAGGGTTTTGGTGATGTTGATTTTTTCCATGCCGCTTAAAGGCTGTACGTTGGTTAAGCTTTTATTTGGGGCGACTAGGGCAAATAAGCCTAAAGCAGGCAAGGCAAGTCGACCAAAACGCCATGCTGCATTTAGCTTGATGTTTTTTGGTGCGGATGATGGGGTGATTTCGCTGGCAGGTGGCAGGCAATACCCACTTAAATACAAGCTTTGATGACAGCAGTTATGCTCAATCGGAGTGTAAGTCGCTTGCTGTAAGTTGTTTTTTAGCGTATTTTTTATGTTGTCTGTGGTTAATCGGCTGTGAATGTAATGCACGGAATGTCTCCTTGGGTTCACCACACGGCTTGTCTGGCAAGTCATTTGCACCTTAAAAAATCTGGTGTCGGTCGTGGCTACTGTTAAGTTTGGCAAGCTAGCAAAACAATTTAAACACACGTAATTGTTATTATCTATCTGCATTCTTAGCTTGGTCAGGCGAACAAGATGTACAAAAGTTCACTTGCTAAAAAAGCAGACCAAAATAAGCTTAGGCTTAATATCTTAAATCACTGGAAATTGTGCAAGTTAAGTTTTTTTAATGGCGATAAAGCGTAATTTTTTTATGATAAACGGCAAAAACGTCCTTTAAAAAAATGTAATCAAGAATTTTTTGACAAAATTTGAAACAAATATTTTTTTATTTTATAAATTTATACTTTGTCAATACTTAAATTTAAACTCATTAGTCACTTTATAGAAAATTATTAAAAATCATATAGTTATATGAATATGCTTGGAGATAAATAACAAAAAATAGACAATCACTAATTGAGTTTTTTAAAAGATAAACCCCTAAATCCAATTTGACACAGGGGTTTATTTGTGCTATGCAAGTTGGTTTTGTGCTTTGGTTAGGCAGGATTATCAATGTCAATAAAGCGGACCTCGAAACCGTGATGGGTGGCTAAATATTCACCCAAGGCTCGCACGCCGTCTTTTTCGGTGGCGTGGTGTCCTGCGGCAAAATAATGCACGCCAAGCTCACGAGCAGCGTGCGTGGTGCGTTCTGAGATTTCCCCAGAGATAAAGGCATCACAGCCCATTTTGTAGGCTTGTTCTATCATGTCTTGTGCACCCCCTGTACAAAGTGCCACTTTTGTGATGGGGTGTTTGTTTGGGCTTTTGATGATGAGGGGTGTTCTGCCAAGGACGGTGGTGATTTTTTCGCCAAGCTCATCAGGACTTATCGGAGGGCAGGTGGCGACATTGCCCACGGGATATTTTTCTTCGGGGTATAATGCCCCTGTGATGGATAGCCCCAGTTTTTCAGCCAGCTTGGCGTTATTGCCAAGTGTGGGGTGGGCGTCTAAGGGTAGGTGATAGGCGATGAGTGAGATGTCATTTTTAAATAGCTGCCTGATACGCCGACCTTTCATCTCCACCAAAGCAGGGGCTTCACCTTTCCAAAAATAGCCATGATGCACTAAAATGGCGTCAGCGTTCTCTTTAATGGCGACCTCGATGAGTGCTTGGCAGGCGGTGACCCCTGTGATGATTTTTTTTATGGGGGTGTCGGCGTCAATTTGTAGCCCATTTGGGCAGTAGTCTTTAAATGCGTGAGCAGATAACAGCTCATCACAAAGAGCGGTCAGCTCTTTTGGGCTTAAAGGGGCGGTGAGTTTTTCGGTCATGATAAATTCCGTACTAAGTTTTGGAAAATTGAAAAAATTAAGTAAAAATCGTCAAAGAATGATTGCAATTTTTTAACAAAATTCGGCTAAAAACAACAAAATTCTCATAGAGACTTTGGCTAGACTCGGTATAATGCCTGTCATTTAGGTGCTTTGTCAAGCGTGGCTTTTTTAACACACGGCTAGCCATGTCTGTGATAGGCTCGTATCATTTATTAAGGAAAACGCATGCTCAAGCCAGATCATTCACCCTTAGATGCCCAAGCGTCTTTTGAAAAAAGCACAGCCATCTTGTCGCATAAAGAGGGATTATCTAAGAAACAGCGAGGCTTTTCGGCGTGGACACTCCTGCCGTGGCTGTTGTTTTTGACTTTGGCATTTGTGTTTTGGTGGTTTGTGAATGAACGCACGCAAGGTATGAGTCAGCCTGTTACGCCAGAACAGGTTGTGCCTGCGGTGATTGCACCTACTGAGCCTGTCGCCCCTGTGGTGAGTAGCACGCCTGTGGTTTCTTATCATGATGCGGTGAGTAAAGCGTCGGTGTCTGTGGTGAATATTTATACCACCCAAAAAGTGGAAAATCCGTATGCAGGCGACCCTGTTTTGCGTCAACTTTTAGAGTACCATGGCTTCGATTTGCCCCAAGCAGATGACGAAACAAACTTGGGTTCAGGGGTGGTGGTATCGGCCGATGGCTATATCATTACCAACGCTCATGTGATTGATAAGGCTGATGAAATTATTGTGGCGTTGTCCGATGGTAGAAAGGCGACAGCAGAAGTCATTGGCTCTGATGTGGAAACGGATTTGGCGGTGATTAAGGTGGCGTTAAGCGACTTAACTCCGCTTGCCTTTAAAAAATCCCCTGTGCAGGTGGGCGATGTCACGCTTGCCATCGGCAATCCTTTTGGCGTAGGGCAGACAGTGACGCAAGGCATTGTCTCTGCGACGGGCAGAACGGGGCTTGGGGTGTCTACCTTTGAGGACTTTATCCAAACGGACGCCGCCATTAACCCTGGCAATTCAGGCGGGGCATTGGTGGACGCTTATGGTGAGCTTATCGGCATTAACACCATGATTTATTCACGTTCTGGTGGCTCGATGGGTATCGGCTTTGCCATTCCGACCGCTTTGGTGGAAAAAGTCATGCAAGACTTGATTGCAACAGGTACGGTGAGCCGTGGCTGGCTGGGCATCGAGGTGGGTAGACGCCCTAATAATCCTGCCAGCCTAGAAAACCAAACAGGCGTTTTAGTGGCAAATGTCACGCCTGATGGACCTGCTGCAACAGCGGGCGTTATGGCGGGTGATGTGATTTTGGCGATTGATGGTACGCCTATTGTTGATGCGAATGCACTGGTGCAAGGCATTGCCAAAAAAGCCCCAAACAGCACAGTAAAAATCGAGCTTGAGCGTGCAGGCGAAAAGCTAAGCCTTGATGCGACTTTGGCACAGCGTCCCGATTTTAGTGGCAGAAGCACTCAGTTGCCACAACCGCAGTCGCTACCTATCCCAGAAAAGCAGAATAATTAAGCAGCAATTAAGCGTCAAGCTTGGAGAATGGAGATGTTGCATTCATCATAAGAAGCTCAAAAATCTTTTCGTCAAAAAAGTGTTTTTAGCTCGGGTTTTGGTTTTTGGGTGGCAGTGCTTTGGGGGCGAGATACGCTTAGCCAAAAACTGTGTGAGCTATTAAATAAAATGTGGATATAGTCGATGCCGCCTTGACATTGAATGTCTTAAAAGTCGTCATTTTGGCTTAGGATTAAAAATAAAAAACCGTGATGCTGAAACTATTTAAGGTCACGGTTTTTTATTAAACTTCCTGCGAAACGCCAAAATAAGGAAAGTCGCTCAAAGTGAGCTTGTCAAACCGCCACAGTTTTTCGCCACCCAAAGGCATAGCTTAAGGGCGAACGAAAAAAACCTAGTTTTGCAGGAAATCTATTGGAAAGGTTAAGACTTATTGTGGGTGGGTGTTTTGCTGGGCGGTATAAGAATGGAAATGATTTGCTAAAAATAATAAACACAGCCTGTGATTTGGCTGTGTTTATTTGGTTAAAATCTCCACCACGCCTGTCACGACACAGCAGCACGCCAAAACCTCGTCATTCTCAAGCTGGCACAAAGGTGGCAAGGTATGAGCGGTGCTGCCCGTGTGGATTTTTAGTCGGGTTTTGCACGCACCGCAGTACCCCTGACGGCATTCAAATGATGAGGGTTCTTCGGTGCGTAGCAGCCCATTTAATAGCGTTTCACCCTCATGCAGGTAAAAGCGTTTGTTTTTTGTGATGACCCAGCCCATGTGCCGCCTTATAGGTCGAAATCGGTGAAGTCATCGTCACTAATGCTATTTTCAACTTGGCTGACCAAGTAGTTACTGATTTCGCTTTCTTGGGGGGCGACTTGGACGTTGTCCGAAACAAGCCAAGTGTTAATCCACGGGATTGGATTTGAGGTTTGGCTGAAAATTGGGTTAAGTCCAATGGCACTCATGCGAATGTTAGTGATGTATTCGATGTATTGGCATAAAATATCACGGTTTAAGCCAATCATGCTGCCGTCTTTAAATAGGTAGCTTGCCCAGTCTTTTTCTTGCTCGGCGGCAATTCTAAAAATCTCAAGGCATTCATCATAACATTCAGCGGCGATTTTTGCCATTTCTGGGTCGTCACGCCCCATACGCATAAGGTTAATCATATGCTGTGTGCCATTTAAATGCAGAGCCTCATCACGGGCGATAAGACGGATAATTTTGGCATTGCCTTCCATCATTTTTCGTTCTGCAAAAGCAAATGAACAGGCGAAAGAAACATAAAAACGAATCGCTTCTAATACGTTCACCGCCACCAAGCACAAATACAGCTTCTTTTTTAATTCTTTTAGGTCGACAGTAATTTCTTTGCCATTGATGCTGTGTTTGCCCTCGCCATACATATTATAAATGCTGGCAAGTTCATGCAAATCATCATAATATTTGGCGATGTCCTCAGCGCGGGCAAGAATATGCTCGTTATCCATAATATCATCAAAAATCACCGATGGGTCATTCACGACATTGCGGATAATATGGGTATAACTTCTGGAGTGAATGGTCTCAGAAAATGACCAAGTTTCAATCCAAGTTTCTAATTCTGGAATGGATACAAGCGGTAATAACACCACGTTAGGGCTACGACCTTGAATGCTATCAAGAAGTGTTTGGTATTTTAGATTTGATAGAAAAATGTGTTGCTCATGTACAGATAAATTGCCAAAATCAATGCGGTCTCGGCTGACATCAATCTCTTCAGGTCGCCAAAAGAACGAAAGTTGTTTTTCGATGAGCTGTTCAAAGATTGGGTGTTTTTGTTGGTCGTAACGTGCGACATTGACAGGTTGCCCAAAAAACATGGGTTCGGTTAGCACATCGTTTTTGGTTTGGGTGAAGATGGAATAGTGCATTTTTAATGTCTCTTTTTAGGGGCTGGATAAAAATAAGCAATCAACTAAAAAATCGTCAATCAATTAAACGTAAACTTCATAGGGGTAAAGTGGATTTGCTCCTATGGTTTCTAAACATCAGCTTAAGAGCGTATCGTATTTGCTTGATGACGGATTTTAATAAAGAATGAACGAAATATTTTACCAAGCTTTTGAAAAATCAAGGGTTAAAAATTTAAATCATAATTTTTAACCCCATTGATTTTATGAATGGGCAATCAAATCTTACACGCCCCGCCTACGCAGTCGTCCATGTCGGCTTGTGTATCGTCCGCACCGTCACGGGTGTTATGATAATACAGCGTTTTTACACCATACTTATAAGCAGTGAGTAGGTCTTGAATGAGCAGTTTCATTGGGACTTTGTTGCCCTCGAATTTCGCAGGGTCGTAGTTGGTATTCGCTGAGATACTTTGGTCAATGAACTTTTGCATAATGCCCACAAGCTTTAGATAGCCTTGGTTGTTTGGGATTTGCCATAAAAGTTCATACTCAAAACGCAAGCGGTCAATCTCAGGCACAACTTGTTTTAAAATCCCGTCTTTGCTCGCCTTGACGGAGACAAGTCCACGAGGCGGCTCGATGCCGTTGGTCGCATTGGCGATTTGGCTTGAGGTTTCAGATGGCATTAGGGCGGTCAAGGTCGAGTTTCTAAGTCCGTGCGTTTTGATTTTTTCACGCAATGCTTCCCAGTCAAGATGTAGTGGCTCAACACAGATGTCGTCCAAATCCGCCTTGTAGGTGTCAATGGGCAAGAGTCCCTGTGCGTAGGTGGTTTCATTGAACAGCGGGGCAGCACCTTTTTCTTGGGCAAGCTTGTTCGAGGCTTCCAAAAGATAATATTGCAAGGCCTCAAAAGTGCGGTGCGTTAAGCCCAGTGCTTTATCATCTGAGTAACGTGTGCCATTTTTGGCAAGATAATAAGCATAGTTAATCACACCGACGCCAAGCGTTCTGCGGTTCTTGCTTGCGATTTCGGCAGCACGAATGGGGTAGTCTTGGTAATCAAGCAGTGCGTCCAGCGCCCGTACAATCAGCTCGGCAGGCTCTTTAATGTCGGCAGGCGTTTCGATTTTGCCCAAGTTAATGGCAGATAGAGTGCATAGGGCGATTTCGCCATTTTCGTCATTGATATTATCCAAAGGCTTGGTTGGCAAGGTGATTTCCATGCACAGATTTGACTGGCGAATCGGTGCAACCTCGGGCAAAAACGCTGAATGCGTGTTGCAGTGGTCGACATTTTGAATATAAATTCTGCCAGTGCTGGCACGTTCATTTAGCATAAGGCTGAACAAGTCACGGGCAGGCAGGCTGCGTTTTCTGATGCTTTCGTCATTTTCGTATTGTACGTATAGACGCTCGAACTCGTCTTGGTTGGCGAAAAATGCTTCGTACAGCCCGTCTACATCGGAGGGCGAAAATAGGGTGATGTCCTCATTTTTAATGAGACGTTGGTACATGAGCTTGTTGAGTTGTACGCCATAGTCCATGTGACGCACACGGTTGTCTTCAACGCCACGGTTGTTTTTTAGAACAAGCAGGCTCTCGATTTCCAAGTGCCATAAAGGATAGAACAAAGTTGCCGCACCGCCTCGCACGCCGCCTTGTGAGCAGGATTTGACTGCCGCTTGGAACATTTTAAAAAATGGGATACAGCCTGTGTGCTGAGCCTCGCCGCCTCGAATGGGGCTGCCCAATGCACGAATTCGCCCTGCGTTCACGCCAATGCCTGCTCGTTGGGAGACATAACGGACGATTGCTGACGTGGTGGCGTTAATGCTGTCAAGGCTGTCATCGCACTCAATCAAAACGCAGGAGCTAAACTGACGGGTCGGTGTACGCACGCCTGACATGATGGGTGTCGGCAAAGAAATGTAAAAATTACTGGTGGCGTCATAAAAGCGTTTGACATAGTCAAGGCGTTCAGACTTGTCATACCCAGCAAAGAGACACATACCCACCAGCATATATAAAAACTGCGGGCTTTCAAAGACACGCTTGCTGACACGGTCTTGCACCAAGTATTTGCCCATCATCTGTTCAGCAGCGGCATAGGCAAGGTTCATGTCACGGTCGTGGTCGATGTAGTCGTTTAATAGTGCAAATTCTTCAGGGCTATAATCCTCTAGAATATGGCGGTCGTATTTGCCTTGTTCGGTTAGATTTTTAACGTGGTCGTACAAGGCAGGTGGCTCGAATTGCCCGTAGGCGATTTTACGCAGATGAAAAATGGCAAGTCGTGCCGCCAGATATTGATAATCTGGAGTGTCAGCCGAGATGAGGTCGGCGGCGGATTTGATGATGGTTTCGTGAATGTCACGGGTTCTAATACCATCATAAAACTGAATGTGCGATTTTAGCTCCACTTGAGACACAGAAACATTCTCTAAGCCTGTGGCAGCCCATGTGATGACTTTGTGGATTTTTTCTAGGTCAATCGGCTCTAATCGTCCGTCTCGCTTGGTGACTTTGATTTGGTCAATATGGGTCATCGTGTGTTTTCCTATTGATTTTTAAGAAAATAAACAACATTGGTTAAAAGTTAAACACAATATCTAGTACTTGTAGTTTATTGGTTGCACAATATAGCCCATTTTTTGTAAATTTAAAAGGGGAAAATTTTGTAAATCCCCCTTGACTTTTTTGTACGCCAAAAAGGGCAAGGGGTGGGGCGGTGGTAGATTTTTGTAACCAAAAGTTGGGAGAAAAGGGTGCGAAAATCACTAAAAATTGTGGGGATTTTTGGAGAATAGGGGTGGGAGTTTGGGTGGGAGATGGGGTATAATAAAGAAATTTTTTTAAGGAAAATTGATGATGAGCGACCCCAAAACCAAACCCTATGCCAAAAAGCCTTTTAAGCCCCTTAATACCAAATGGCTATCCATCATCATTGGCTTGGCGGGTGGATTGCTTGTTGTTGATATCATAACATCGCTTGTGATGATCTATTTTTATGGGCAAGTGAGCGAAACGCTGTTAATGGACGAGCAAGCCTTTGAGCTGTGGCAGACGCAGACAGCTATGATGGAAACGGTGGTATCGGGTTTTGGTATTCTGTTAGCGGTTGTATTTGTTGTCAGTATGGTGCTTGTCGGCAAATGGATTTATGACAGTCAGCATAATGCCCGTGCTTTGGGTGTGCTGGGTTTCAATATTCCCCTGCGATGGCGATTGGGTCGTTTTTTATTCCGCTTGTTGGGCTGTTTTTGCCCTTTGTCGCAATGCAACAAATGGTCAATGGCGGTTTTGAAAAAGCGAATAAACCTACTTTTCATCCGTTGATTTTGTTGTGGTGGGGCTGTTTTATTGTGCCGTCCATTGCCAATCGTGTTTTAAAGCATCAAATGGATAAAGTCGATAAAGCATACGAAGCTAGTGAACAAGATATGGCGATGTTTATAGAATATTTTGGTGAAATAATCCAATTTTTGTGGTTGTTTAGCATAACTTCTGTGTTGTCTTTGATTTCTGCGTGGGCGTTGTGGGTCATTATCAAAAGAACAACCGCACTGCATCAAGAAATGTTTGAGAATGGGTAGGTGCTTAATGAGTGTTTTTTTAAATAAAATCCCCATTTTTCAAATCTAAAAAATGGGGATTTTTTAAGGGGGGATTAAGCACTTGCCATCAAGCTGGCGTTACCGCCTGCCGCTGTGGTGTTATAGCTTTGGCTGACTTCGTGATATAGGCGTGTCATATCAAGCCCGTCTTTTGCGTCAATCACACGGCGAATCGCCCCGTCTAGCTGGCTGATGGCGACTTTTTGTTCTACGCTTAGTGCTTCTAGGGCAACAATTAAGGTATTTTTCTCAGCCGTTTTTTCTTCTGCTAGGATGACATAGCCCTCAAGTTCTTTTGCCCATGTCGCTAAAGGGGAGTCAGCGGTGATGACGACTTTGGTGTCATTGGCGGCAAGTTCAAGTAGGGCGGCGGCGGCACTTTCTGGTGTTCCACCATACAGCCACACTGACTTAGGTGCGTGCCAAGACAAGGTGTTATTTTCACCTGTCGGGCCGTCCAGCTTGGTGGTGGCGTGATTCAAACTACGTGCTTCCAAGTGCATTGCCAAGTTTTCAAGACGGCTAATTTGGCTTGCCTCCAAAGACATACCAGCGATGGTGGTCATTACTTTGCTTATCGCTGCGGTGTTTGGTTTGGCGGGGGTGCTAAGCGTAGGCAGGTGCCAGCGGTCTAGGCGGCTTAGGCGTTGCAGGTAAAAAGGCCCGCCCGCCTTAGGACCTGTGCCAGATAGCCCATGCCCACCGAACGGCTGTACACCCACCACCGCTCCGACGATGTTGCGGTTAATGTAGATGTTACCTGCTTCAATGCGACTGGCGATGTGTTCAATCGTCCCATCGATACGGCTGTGCACGCCGTGGGTGAGGGCGTAGCCTTTAGCATTGATGTTATCAATGAGTTCATCAAGGTCATCAGCACGGTATTTCACCACGTGTAGCACAGGTCCGAAGACTTCTTTTTTTAGCTCAGAGAGGTCGTTTAATTCAAATAACACCGGCGTGACGAAAGTTGAGCTTGCGGCTCGGCTTTTCACAGGCGTTTCGTGATAACGAGCCTTGGTCTTTAAGTGGTTAATGTGTTCATCTAAATTCGCTTTTGCTTCTGCATCAATCACAGGACCGACATCGGTGGAGAGTTCGGCAGGGTTGTTCACGCTTAGCTCATTCATCGCACCTTTAATCATCTCAATCATGTGCGGGGCAACGTCTTCTTGTAGGCATAAAATCCGCAAAGCAGAGCAACGTTGACCTGCTGAGTCAAAGGCAGAGCTAATGACATCGGTACAGACCTGTTCAGCCAAAGCAGTAGAGTCAACAATCATGGCGTTCATACCGCCTGTCTCAGCAATAAGCACGGGATTGTCATCACGGCTTGATAGAATGTGATTGATACGCTTGGCGACATCGGTTGAGCCAGTGAAAATCACCCCATCAATGCGTTCATCTTGGGTTAAGGCTGCACCAACATCCCCTGCACCCAGCACCAGCTGTAAGGCGTCTTTTGGCACGCCTGCTTCATGCAGCCAAGATACCGCAAGGTGGGCGATGATGGAGGTCTGCTCGGCAGGTTTGGCAACGACTGTATTGCCTGCGGCAAGGGCGGACACCACTTCACCCACAAAAATGGCGAGCGGGAAGTTCCAAGGACTGATTGCCACGACAGTACCCAGAGGACTGTTTAGATTTAAGCGTTCTGCTTCATCGGCATAATAACGGCAAAAATCCACCGCCTCACGCACCTCAGCGATGGCGTTATTTAGGGTTTTGCCTGCTTCACGCACCGCCACCATCATTAAAAGTGACATATGACGCTCATCTTCCATCATGTCGGCAAAGCGGCGTAAGATGGCAGCGCGCTCACTGGGCGTGGTTTTTTGCCAGCTGTACTGGGCGGTGATGGCATGAGCGATGACTTTTGGAATGCTGGCGGGGTCGGTGAAATAAACCTCGCCCACAACGTCGCTGTGGTCAGCAGGGTTTAAGACGTCATGGCGACTGGCGGCATTTACCGAGATGGGTGTAATGGCGGCAACCTCAAAATGAATGGCAGACGCCTGAGACATATTATTTTCAAGGCGTTGCAACTGGTGTTCATTTGATAGGTCTAACCCTTTTGAGTTTTTGCGTCCGTTGCTATAAATTTCAGGGGCTTTAGGGGTTAGGGGGTTGGGGGTGCCTTGCGTGTGTTCAAGCTCACGTACGGGTGGAATGATGAGCTCATCAATACTAACCGCCTCATCAACAATGCGGTTAACGAACGATGAGTTCGCCCCATTTTCTAAAAGACGGCGAACAAGGTACGCCAGCAAGGTTTTATGCGTACCCACAGGCGCATAAATCCGCACTTGTCTGTCCAGATTTTTTTCGCCGACCACTTGGTCGTAGAGAGTCTCGCCCATGCCGTGTAAGCACTGGAACTCAAATTCTTTGTCTTTGCCCATTTCATAAATGGTAGCAAGGCTTTGGGCGTTGTGCGTAGCAAACTGCGGATAAATGGCGTCTTGGGCGAACATAAGTTTTTTGGCACACGCCAGATAAGAAATGTCGGTATGTACCTTTCGGGTATAGACAGGATAGCCATCAATGCCGTCCACCTGCGCCCATTTAATCTCACTGTCCCAGTAAGCCCCTTTGACAAGGCGAATCATAAGGCGTTGATTGTTTCTTCTGGCAAGGTCAATCAGATAGTCAATGACAAATGGGCAGCGTTTTTGGTAGGCTTGCACCACAAAGCCAATGCCGTTAAACCCTGCCAAGTCAGGGTCAGAAACTAAAGCCTCCATCAAGTCCAAGGACAGTTCAAGGCGGTTCGCTTCTTCGGCATCAATATTTAGTCCGATATTGTATTCTTTAGCAAGCATAAAGAGAGCTTTTAGGCGAGGTAAAAGCTCGGTCATTACACGCTCGTGCTGAGCACGGACATAACGGGGGTGAATGGCGGATAATTTGACAGAAATGCCGTTGCCATGATAGACGCCTGCACCAGCGGCATCTTTACCGATGGCATGAATGGCGGTGACGTAATCGTTATAGTAACGGTCGGCATCTTCTTCGGTCATTGCCGCTTCGCCCAGCATATCAAAGCTGAAGCGATACCCCATGGTTTCACGCTGTTTGCCATTGGCAAGCGCTTCCTCGATGGTCTGCCCTGTTACAAACTGCTTGCCCAAAATTTTCATGGCGTGATTAACGCCTGCACGGATAAAGGGTGCGCCGCCTTTTTGTAGAATGCGGGTCAGTGCCGAGCCCATGCCCTCTTCGGTCGGCTGAGTGAGCTTGCCCGTCAAAACCAAGCCCCAAGCTGCCGCATTTACAAACATGGAGGGGCTGTTGCCGACATGGCTTTTCCAGTCGCCGCCAGCCAGCTTGTCTTGGATAAGTTTATCCCGAGTGGCGGTATCGGGAATGCGTAGCAAAGATTCAGCCAGACACATCAATGCCACGCCCTCTTCGCTTGACAAAGAAAACTCTTGCATAAGTGCGTCCACGCCCGAGGATTTACTGCGGTCGGCACGTACTTTTGTGATGAGATTTTTTGCTAAGGTGTCGATGTTGGCTTGGCTTTGATTGTCAATCTCCAGGCTTTGTGCCAAGGTGGTGACTGCCTGCACCTCATCTAGGCGGTAGGCGTTGGTGATGGCGTCACGCAGAGCGGACTGCTCATGAGCAAAAGTAAACATAATATATCCTTAAACGCAAGGCGAAAGTATCAATAAAAAAGCAAGGGAGTGTTAAGTTGGCTTTGTGACCCCAGCTTTACAATGTGATAATGATGGATTGTTTTGGTTAAAAATAAGCATTATTATAACAAAAAAAGCCCACATAGGTAGGCTTTTTGTTAAAAGTTTATAAAAAAATTCTTTGACTTAACCCTGTTTTTTGAATTTGTTTTTTTATGGGGCGGGCTTGGGTTTTTTGGATTTTTGGGCGGCAAGGTTTAAGGCTTTCGGCTCTTCTGTTTCATACAGTGTGCCTGCCCGTCCGACAATCAGCGGGTCAATCCGCCCGATTTGACGCTCGTCTTTATTGGGATAATCCAGCTTGTTTAAAACATACCGCATGGCGTTTAGACGGGCACGTTTTTTACAGTCAGATTTAATGACGATCCAAGGCGACTCGGCGGTGTCGGTATTAAAAAACATCGCTTCTTTGGCAAGCGTATACTCTTCCCATTTATCAAGACTTGCTTTGTCCACGGGAGACAGTTTCCACTGTTTTAGAGGGTCATGCTCACGGCGGTCGAAGCGGATTTTTTGTTCTTCACGCCCAACAGAAAACCAAAATTTAATCAAAATAATGCCCGACTGGGTCAAATGCCGTTCAAATTCTGGCACTTGCTCCATAAAAATATGATACTCCTCGTCTGTGCAAAAACCCATCACCCGCTCCACTACCGCACGGTTGTACCATGAGCGGTCATACAGCACCATTTCGCCACGGGTGGGCAAAGTTTCTACATAACGCTGAAAATACCATTGACCACGTTCGGTTTCTGTGGGTTTTTCTAGGGCGACAACCCTTGCACCACGGGGATTTAAATGCTCCATAAAGCGTTTAATTGTCCCGCCTTTACCTGCAGCGTCTCGACCCTCAAATAAAATCACCAGTTTTTGCCCTGTGTCTTTGATGTGGCGTTGTAATTTTAACAGCTCGATTTGTAGTTTGTATTTTTGGGCTTCGTAGTTTTTTCGGCTAAGGCGGTGCTTGTAGGGGTAGCCGCCGTCTCGCCAGTTGTCAGACAGTTCGGTGTCTTTGGATTTGTTGCTTTGGATTTCTTGGTTTAGGTTGGGCAGAGTTTGGGCGGTGGGCAGGTAGTCACTGATGCGCCGTCCAAGCTCTAAAAGCTCATCGGGGCTTGCGTGTTCTAGGAGTTCTTCTAAGCGGTTTACCGCATCGGAAAATGGGACGGTTTTGGATTTTTTTAAGCCTGTTTGGTTGGTTTTTTTGGGTGTGGTCATGATAAGCTCCTTAAATAATGACAAAGTCTGCGTGGGTGGGATTTTAGTTTTTAATCATATTAAACATACTTTTTAGGAGAGTGTTGTCTTATATTAGCATGACAAAAGCAGCAGTGCAATGCTAACCCATAAATTTTTTATGGGTTTTTTTGGTTGCGGGCTTTAGGTGAATTTTTTAAAGAAAAAATAACAATCCATTTATCTTTATTTAAAAATCATCCCCAGTCACCCCGAATCACGCCTGCGCCTTTTAGAATGCTAGAGCCCCCTGATTTTTTTTCTACGATGATTTGGGTACTGATGCGTTCTTTTAAGGTGGCAACGTGGGAGATGATGCCAATGCTTTTTCCTGTTGCTTCGATTTGCCCAAGCACCGACAATGCCACGTCCAGTGCCTCCTCGTCCAGTGTCCCAAAGCCCTCATCTAAAAATAGGCTTTCGATGTGCATTTTTTGGCTATTCATCTGTGATAAACCAAGTGCCAAGGCAAGGCTAATAATGAAGCTCTCACCACCCGAGAGATTCTTGCTGCTTCTGATTTGGGCATTTTGGTAGTGGTCTTTGACGTCAATGCCAAGGGTGTTTTTTTCGTCTTCGCTACGCACAAGCTCGTAGCGGTCACTCATTTTTAATAGGACGTCATTGGCAGCAGACAAAAGAAAATCCAGTGTCAAGCCTTGGGCGAAGTTTCTGTATTTTGCGCCTTTGCTGTCGCCGATAAGTTCAGATAGCCGTGCCCAGATGTGCATTTCTTGCTCGCCTTTGGTGATGGCGGTTAGCAGGGCGGTCTGTTTTTCTTGGGCGGTGTGGGCGTCTTTTTGTTGTTGTTTTTGTTCGCCAAGCTTGGTTAAGAGCGTCTCAAGTGTGGCTTTTTTTATCCCATGGTCGTCCGTCAGCTCGGTAAGCTCCCAAGTGTCGATGTCAGGCTGTGTGCGTTTTAACTCGGCAAGTAACAGCTCGGTTTGTTCTTTTTTGGCGGATAGGGTGGTGAATGTATGTTGCAACTGGCTTGCCTCGGTTTCTAAGCGTTCACGCTCTTCTTCATCAAGATGAGCGGCATGATAGTCTATCTCATCAAGCCCCAGCTTCACCAGCTTTTCAGAAAACGCCGCATGAGCAGCATCTTTTTCTGCCTCTAGTGCGGTCAGAGTGCTTTTACGCTCTTTTAGGCTGTCTTTTGTGTTAGTTATTTGGGTAAGTAGGGTTTCTAGGGTTTTTTCGGCATTTAAAAACGCACGTTCGTGCTGAGTTAAGTACGCCTCTAGGTCGGCACTTAATGCCTCGGGTGCGGTGCTAGTATGCTTGGAAAAATGCGTTTTTAGCAAGTCTTCTTTGGCTTGGGTTCTTTCTTCTAGGGCGACATGGGCTTTTGTGAGGGCGTCTTGTGCGAGCATAAGCTCGTGAGTGAGCGTTTTTTCACGGGTTTCTAGGTCGCTTAGGGCTTGGGTTTTTAGGGCGATGGCTGAAGCCGTCTCGATGGCGGTCGCCTGAGTGGTTTGGTGGTCTTGATGGCATAAATGCAGTACCTCCATCACCGCTGTTACTTGGGTGGTTAGAGTGTCATAAAAATGCTCGCCCAGCGTTTCTTTTAAGGTGGTGTGGGCTTGGTGCAATAAAGGCAGGCTGTCACGGTCAATCGTTAGGGCGAAATTGGCGAACTGAACAAGCATATCAAGCCCAGACAGCGCCATATGGGCAGGGTGGTCGTCTTTGAGTGCGGTTTTTTGGTGACCGATGAGGGTGGCAAGCTCATGGCTTTTTTCGATGAGCGTGCCTGCCTGCGTACTGGTGGCGTGCTGTGTCTGTTTCCACGTGTGGCTTTTTTGGGCGAGCTTGTCTTGATTAAAAGACAGCGTTTCTTGATGGCGTCTGAGCGTATCATGGGTGGCGATGTGGTCTTTTGTCAAAACCTCGCATTTATGGATAAGCCCAGAAAAGATGCTCAAATCCGCCTGCAAAGCTGTTACTTTGGCGGTTTTTGTCTCTTTTAATGCCTGCCAAAACTCTAGATGGCTGGGCGTAAGCTCGGCGTCTGTATGTCCATCTGCCTGAAAATTTAGAGCGGCTTCTTCAAGTTTGGCGGACAGCTGCAGTAGCGTCATTTCAAGTTCTGCCAGCGTGGTTTCTTGGGTGGTTTTTTCTGCGGTTTTTTGGTAAAGAATGTGGCTTGCTTCGCTGAGTTTTTTTTCTAGCTGCGAAAGTCGCTCTTCGTTTTCTGTAAGCAGGGCTTTGGCGGTGGCAAGCAGTGTTTCGCCATCGGTTTTATGCTCGGGATTGTCTGCATAAGGGTGGTGCGTAGAGCCGCATAAAGGACAGGGTGTATCAGGTGTCAGCCCCTCAAATAATGCCTCCAAGCTGTGCAGTTTTAATGCCATTTCATACTGTTCACGGCTAAGATTTAAGCTGGCTTGGGCGGTGTCAAATTCAGCTTTGGCATGTTTATGCTCGTGTTCGTGCTGGGTGAGTGCTTGTGACAGTGCGTTGATTTGGCTGCTTAGCATCTGGTGTTTTTGGGTTAGGTGGAATTTTTGGGCGGCTGTTTCTAGCACGCTCTCGACCACGACCAGCTGCGTCTGTTGTGCCGATAGGTCTTTTTCCTGCTGAGCGAGAGCCGTTTTTAGGGCTTTTTCTGCGTTCAGGGCGTTTTCTGGGGAGTAGGCGGTGTCCTTTTCGATGTCTGTTTTTATGGCTGGGCAAAATGGCTCTGTTTGCCGATACAGTGAAAACAGCGTTTCTGTTTGGTGCTGGGTGTCGGTCTGCAGATTTTTTAGGGTGAGTTCGTCTTGTTTTAACTGCATTCTAAGTGCGGTGATGTCGGCTTGTTCGCTTTTTAGGGTGCTAACATTGTTTGAAAACGCCATTAAAAGCGTCTGCCATGTCTGTACTTTGACCAGATTGGCTTCTTTGTTAAACTCTGCGACACTTGCCAGTCTGTTAATGTCGGTCTGCAGGGTGGCTTGGGTCTGGACAAGCTTTGTTAGGGCGGTTTTTTCTTTGGTGTGCTGGGTGGTAAGTGCGGCGAGTGCGGTCTGTTTTTCTGCGTAGTGGGTCTGCTTTTGGGCAAGCTGCTCTTCTAAAAAAACCAGACCAAGCTCATGCTCCCGCAACGCCTGCACGAGTGGTGCTTTTTTTGAGAGGGTGTGTTTTGCGTGTTCGTAGGCGGTGTTGGCGGTCTCTTGGTCGAGTTTGGCGGCATCTAACTGCCGCTCTTGGTTATTTAGGCGGTCGTTTAGCAGTTGGATTTGATGATTTTCTTCTGCATGGCGTAAAGATAGGTCGTGGTATTTTTGGTAATGCACCGCTAGGGGTAAAAGACGGCGATTGGTCTCTAGCTTATTTTGAAGTGGTGAAAAGTCTGCCACGGCTTGCTTGGCGACTGCCAGTGCCTCATCTAGCTGCGCATTCGCATTTAAATGCTGCAGCTGTTCTTTTTTTAGATGGATTTTCTCTTCTAGGGCTTTTAAGGCTTCGCTTTCATGTTTGATGGCGGTTTCTGTTTGGGCTAGGGCGTCTGATAAGGTCATTATCTGCTGTGGGTCGGGCAGATTTAAGGCATTTAGCAGTTTTCTTTGTTCTTTGATGGTGGTGTCTTTTTCTTTAAACGTCTCAAAAGCAAGCACGCCAAGCTTGGCATAAATGTCCGTACCAGTGATTTTTTCCAAAAGCTCGCCCCGTTTGTGAGCGTCCGACTGTAAAAACGCAGCAAAGCCGCCCTGAGCCAACATCACCGAACGGGTAAACTGCTCAAAATCCATACCTAAAAGCTTAGGCGTCAGCGTGTCTGCTTCTTTTAATCTATCCGCCAAAAGCTGGCTTGTGCCGTCAGGTTTAAGCTCGCTAATCTCACGCTTGGGTTCTTGCAATGCCCCATCAGGCTTGCCTTTGGCACGGTGCTGTCCGAAAAAAAACTGGTAGGATTTGTCATTGATACTAAGCCACACCTGTGCTGAACAATGCCCCGTGTCAAGGTGCATAAGCTCGTTGTTGCCTTTGGTGATTTTGCCCAGCCGTGGCGTCATGCCATACAAGGCAAGGCAAATGGCGTCCAAAATGCTACTTTTTCCTGCGCCTGTCTGCCCTGTAATACTAAAAATTCCGCCAGCATAAAATGCCTCGTCATTAAAGTCAATGACCCATTTGCCTTTTAGGGCGTTGATGTTTTCAAGTTGTAGTTTTAAGATTTTCATGGGGATACGGTGTGATTATACGGCGTGGCTGTCAGTCTCAAATAAACGCTGTAAAAGCAGCTCATGGGCGGCTTTTAGGGCAGGTGCGTCCTCAGGCTCGGTGTTTTTTTGGTTGATAAGCTCAGCGAAAACATCGGCAGGCTTTAGGGCGTCTAGTCTTGGGGTGTGGTCTTGTTTTTGGATTCTGGCAAGCCGTGTACTGCGACTTTTTATATTTAACGCAAACACCCCTGTGCCTGCCAATCTCTCAAAAATATGCGTAGCCAGCGTGGCGATGGGTGTGCCTGTGTATTCAATGTCCAGCCAAATGTCATTTAGGGGGTCTGTGTTATCCGCTTGGCGTTTTATGATGAATTTATCAAGAGCTGCTTCAATGCTGGGCAAATCCCCCGTGATACGCTCAAGCTGACGAAAGCGTGGTACGTCTAGCGTGTGTATTTCTGGGGTGGGAGTATTGGCGGTTTGGTCGAAGTCGATGAGTAGCACCTTTTTTTGTTGGTAGCTTTCCCCAAAGCCCATCGCCAAAGGTGATCCAGAATAACGAATGTGCCGTTTTCCGCCAATTGTCTGTTCGGCATGAATATGACCCAAGGCGACATAATCAAATACCGCAGGAAAACTGTCCGCTCCGACCACTCCAAGACTGCCGACATACAGCTGTCTCATGCCATCATCAATGGCTGCAGCACTCGCCCCTGCGGCGAATAAATGCCCCGTGGCAATGACGGGTAAAGGCTTGCCATGGGTGTTTTTTAACCGTGCTTTTAAGGATTCACAATACTCGCCCACTGCCTGATAATGCGACTGAATACCAAGCACGGTATTTTTGTCTTTGTCTGCTAGGCTCTCCCCGAAGGTGCTGACTCGTACATCTTTATCTCTTAGATAAGGCACGGCAGCGATGATGGCACACGGACTGCCCGTGTCATCTTTTAGGGTGATGACTTCATCTTCAGGGGCTTTTGGCGTGCCGATGATGTGGGTATTAAAATGATGAAATAGGCTTTTGGGGGCGTCCAAAAAGCTTGGGCTGTCGTGGTTGCCTGCGATGATAATAATGTGCTGGCAGGTGGTTTTTAGGGCATTTGCCAAAAATTCATAATACAGCTCTTGGGCTTTGTTGCTTGGGGTCATGGTATCAAAAATGTCTCCTGCTACTACTAAAATATCTACCGCCTCTGTTTTTAGTACATCTAGTAACCAGTCTAAAAATGCCGAAAAATCCGCATAGCGGGCTTCATTATGCAGTCTTTTTCCAATGTGCCAATCCGCTGTATGTAAAATACGCAAGTGATGAGCGGTTTTTTTTGGTGGTGGGGATAGGGCAGATGTTCTTTGGTTGTCGGTGTTTTGGCTTGTGTTTTCTTGGGTGGTTTGGGGTGTTGCTTTTTGTATGGCTGTTCGGCTTGGGGTTTTTGTGTGCAAATTGGCTTGAGTTGGCACGGCTGTATCTAGTGAGGCATTGTCCGCTGAAGTGGCTCGCTCACGGGTTTTATTCATAACAGACGCTGGCTTGGGATTTTTTTTAGGCTGGGTGTTTTTTGAGGGTTTTTTCGGTGCTTTGGTGCTTGGCTCATCAAGCAAATCCTCAAAAAGCGTTAAGGGGGTGGGAGCGTTTGGCATAAATAAATATAAAAAAATAAAGGTATAAGCAAGATAACAAAAAGCCTGCCAAATGACAAGCTTTTTTTGGGTTTAAGAGGATGGGCTTAAACGACAGTACGCACGGTTTTTGCGGCATCTAGGGCGGCATATAAGCGGTTGACTTCTTCGGCAGAAGTTAAATGCAAGCTTAAACGCAGTGCGTGAAAACGCCCTGTTTTAGAGGGTTTTACCTGAATGACGGCAGGGTCGAAATCAGGAAATAGCTCTGCCAAAATCAGCGTCACTTCATGAAGTAGGCTGTCATGCTCGCCCTCATGTCCGATAATGCTCATGGGATAATCCATGGGAAATTGCCATAGCTCAGGGCGTTGAATGTCGGTTTTTTTGCCTTGCGCGGTGGCGGTTTCGCCCAATGCGTTAAAATTAAGTGTTTTTTTCATTGTTGTTCCTAAAAAGCGAGAATGATTTTATAATGGGGGGTGGGCTTTGGTTTTTCAAGCGTGCGTTTGCATGCGTTTAAAAAAGAAAAAGCCCCGTTAAATCAAGGCTTTTTCTTTTAGGGTGACTTAAGTTAGTCGTTTTCAAGGAAAGAGCGCAGATGCTCGGAGCGAGACGGATGACGAAGTTTTCGTAGGGCCTTCGCTTCGATTTGACGGATGCGCTCACGGGTGACATCGAACTGCTTGCCTACCTCTTCTAAGGTGTGGTCGGACGCCATGTCAATGCCGAAACGCATTTTTAGAACCTTAGCTTCTCGCTCGGTTAGGTTGTCTAAGACCTCACGGGTGGCCTCACGCAGACCTGCGGCGGTAGCGTCCTCAATGGGGCTAGAAATGGTGCTATCTTCGATGAAGTCTCCCAAGTGGCTATCCTCATCATCACCGATGGGTGTTTCCATGGAAATCGGTTCTTTGGCGATTTTTAGGACTTTACGCACTTTTGCCTCGTCCATGTCAAGGCGTTGCCCGAGTTCTTCAGGGGTTGGTTCACGCCCCATTTCTTGGAGTAGCTGACGGCTAACCCGATTGATTTTGTTGATTGTTTCAATCATATGCACGGGGATACGAATGGTGCGTGCTTGATCGGCGATGGAGCGGGTGATGGCTTGGCGAATCCACCATGTCGCATAGGTGGAGAATTTATAGCCACGGCGATACTCGAACTTATCCACCGCTTTCATCAGACCGATGTTGCCCTCTTGGATTAGGTCAAGAAACTGCAAGCCACGGTTGGTGTATTTTTTGGCGATACTAATCACCAAACGCAAGTTCGCTTCTACCATGTCTTTTTTGGCACGGCGTGCTTTTGCTTCCCCGATTGCCATTTGACGAGCTACTGCCTTGATGTTTTTGACGTCCATTTGCAACGCTTCTTCATGGGCAGCGATTTTTTGTTGTAAGGCGACCACGTCATTAGCAACAGACTGCAAAGTCTCAGCAAAAGCAGGTTTGCCGTCAATGCGGTGCGACAGCCAGTCGGTATTGGTTTCATTGGCGGGGAAGGTTTTTTTGAATTCTTCTTTTGGCATTTTGCCGTAACGCACCACCAGACGCATGATTTGGCGTTCGCTGTTTCTGATGTCCTCATAAACCTCACGCATGGACGCCATGATTTGGTCAGATAGGCGGTAGTTAAGCTTAAGTAGCATAAACTTGCCTGCCAGTTCATCATAGGCTTGGCGGGCGATGTCACTATCACGCCCGTGCTTGGCGAGTGCGTCTTTGGCGGCGGTGAATAAAGTCTGGATTTCATCGAAGCGTTGACGCACTTCTTCGGGGTCTAGCCCTACCACGTCATCATCAGCGTCCATCGGCTCGTCATCATCATCTAGGCTGTCGTCATCGATGTTAGCTGTGCTGGATTCTTCGCCGATAAATTCCACTTCATCTTGTAGCAGGCTGTCGTCATATTCATCAAGCTCTAAAAAGCCTGTGACGATGTCGGCGATTTTACGTTCGCCAGTTTCGATTTGTGCGTATTCATCAAGCACGAATTTCACCGTGCCAGGCCAGTATGCCATGATGTACTGCACTTCACGGGTGCCTTCCTCGATACGCTTGGCGATACTAATCTCACCATCACGGGTCAAAAGGTCAACCGTTCCCATCTCACGCATATACATACGCACAGGGTCTGTGGTACGCCCCGGCTCAGTCTCAACGGACGCCAATACCGCCGCCGCTTCATCTGCCGCCATGTCATCATCTGCACCTGTCTCACCCATAAGAATGTCATCATCATCGGGTGCAACATCAAAAATCTTGATGCCTGCCTCAGTCAGCGTGTGAATAATGTCTTCAATCTGCTCGCTTTCGGCAACCGAGTCGGGCAGTTGGTCGTTAATCTCAGCATAGGTTAGATAGCCTTGCTCTTTACCAATCTGAATTAAGACGGCAAGCTGGGAGATGGATTCGTTTTCACTCATAAGGAAAGCTCAAAGATAAAAAATACAAAAATAAAGGCAGCTGCCATTATAGCATAAAAATCATCATCACCCCAACTTTAAAGCAAAGTCGAGGTGTTTTTTACAAGTGGGGGCGTCTTTTTAAAGTTCAAGGCTAAACATTAAAATTCGCACCTTGTGTTTAACAAGCTAAATTTTTAGAGGGTTAGCCCATTATATTGGGATAAACCTGTGTATTTATGATGCCAAATGTGTCAGCTCATCGACAGCGGTTTTTAGCGTTGGAGCATTGGCATCTTTTTCATTGATGATGAGCGTTAAATCATCTGCCTGCCAGTCAATATTCAGCTCGCTGTCGTTATAGACGATACTACGCTCGCTGTCTTTGTGATAAAAATTGGTGGTTTTGTATAAAAATTCTGTGCCATCTTCTAAGGCAACAAATCCATGTGCAAATCCCTCAGGCACCCAGAGCTGACGGTGATTTTCTTTGCTAAGCTCCACGGCTACCCATTGCCCGAAAGTTGGTGAGTCTGGGCGAATGTCCACCGCCACGTCAAGGACACGTCCTGCCACCACTCGCACAAGCTTGCCCTGTGCATGGGGTGCAAGCTGATAATGCAGCCCACGCAGAACACCTTTGTTGGAAAAAGAATGGTTATCTTGCACGAAAGTCGGCACGCTAAAACCACGGGTGGTGAGAGCCTCTTCGAAGACTTTTTGGTTAAAGCTCTCCATGAACCAACCTCGCTCATCACTGAACACACATGGCTCGAAGATAAGCACATCGGGGATTTTTGTTTCGATAATATTCATCATTTACCTACCAAAAAAGACTAAAAATCGCCAATGCCCATAACAGACACTGCACGCATAGAGTTAAAAACTGCGCCGCCGAACCAACATCTTTAGCGACTTTTGAGAGTGGGTGGTATTCATCTGAGATTCTATCTACCACTGCTTCAAGCCCTGTGTTAAACAGCTCCACAATCACTGAAATCGCAGAGATGATAATCAACAGCATTTTCACCGTCAAAGCAAAAGGCAAAAAGCACAAAAGCAGACACAGTACGGCATTTAGCCACACCACCTGCCGAAACGCCGCCTCACTTCGGTATGCCGCCAAAAAGCCATCACAAGAATACCCAAAGGCTTTTTTAATGCGTCCGAAGCCTGTTTTGCCTTTCATGCTTTTGGCGAACGTGTCGGAAGATGCGTCAAGAGGTTGTTTCATGTGATGCTCGTTATGACTGGGTTTAAAAATCACCGATTTATAAAAGCTCGGACATTTTGGGTTCTTTAGCAAGCTTTAAAAGGTACTGCCCATAGCCTGTTTTTTTGAATAATTCACCTTGTTTTACTAGCTGAGCTTGATCAATCCAGCCATTAGCATAGGCGATTTCTTCTAGGCAGGCAATCTTTAAGCCTTGACGATGCTCGATGGTCTGCACAAAGTGACCGGCATCTAATAAGCTGTCATGCGTTCCTGTATCCAGCCATGCAAAGCCACGCCCCAAAAGCTCGACATTGAGACTGTTTCTTTTTAGATAAAGATTATTGACATCCGTGATTTCAAGCTCGCCACGGGCGGAAGGCTGAATGTTTTTGGCGATTTCTACCACGTCATTGTCATAAAAATACAGACCTGTGACGGCATAATTGGATTTTGGTTTTGTGGGCTTTTCTTCGATGGATAATGCTTTGCCGTCTTTGTCAAATTCCACAACCCCGAAACGCTCGGGGTCATTGACATAATACCCGAAAACGGTCGCACCTGTGGTCTGCTCGCTGGCACGGCGTAATTGTGCACTAAAGTGCTGACCGTAGAAAATATTATCGCCCAAAATTAAGCAGACGTTGTCTTCGCCGATAAATTCCTCGCCTAAAATAAATGCCTGTGCCAAGCCATCAGGGCTGGGCTGAACTTTGTAGGACAATTTTAAGCCGATGTTTTCACCCGTGCCAAGCATTTTTTCAAAGTTTGGCAAATCCTCAGGCGTGGAAATGATAAGAATCTCCTGAATGCCCGCCAGCATTAACACCGACAAGGGATAATAAATCATCGGTTTGTCATAAATTGGTAATAGCTGCTTAGAGACGCCCATAGTAATGGGGTGTAGGCGTGTGCCTGAACCGCCTGCTAGGATAATGCCTTTGCATTTTTTCATATTAGCTCCTGTCATGAATTAACTCCTTTAAAACGTATGTGACGCCATGTTGCCAGTGGGGTAAGGACAGTCCAAAGGTACTTTTTAGCTTGCCTGTGTCCAACCGTGAGTTATGCGGACGCTTGGCGGGGGTGGGGTAGTCGGTGGTCGTGATGGCGTTGACTTCCTCTACTACAAGTGTCATGCCAAGCGTACGCGCCTCTTTGAAAATAAAAGTTGCATAGTCATACCATGAGCAGAGCCCGCCCGTACTTAAATGATAATGCCCGAATGCCTGAAAATCGGGGTTTAGCTGAAGCTGGCGGATAATCTGTGCGGTGACATCAGCGATAAGCTGGGCGGGGGTGGGACTGCCGACTTGGTCGTGGATAATGCCGAGCGTTTTTTTGTCTTTGGCGAGTTTTAGCATGGTTTTAAGAAAATTGTTGCCGTGTGTACCAAACACCCAGCTGGTACGAAGATTGATAAAATCCGCTCCGCTATGCTCAAGGGCAAGCTCGCCTGCACGTTTGGTTGCCCCGTAGTGGTTAACGGGGTTTGTGGCGTCCGTCTCTATCCAAAACGCCTCACCCGTGCCATCAAAGACATAATCCGTGGAATAATGGATTAAAATGCTGCCCTGTGCCTTGGCAAGCTGTGCCAAATGAGCCACCGCCAGATGATTGACTAAATCGGCGGTGTCTTTATCCTCTTCGGCTTTATCCACTGCCGTGTAGGCGGTAGCATTCACCACAAAATGCGGACGGTGGCTGGCAAATGCCTGCGTCATTTGTGAAAAATCGGTGACATCGCCGCCTGTGGCTCTATCTAGGGCAATCACCTTGCCCAACGGCTGTAAGCTGCGTGCCAGCTCGAAGCCGACTTGTCCATTTTTTCCTAGTAGTAGAATCTTTGTCATAATGTGCTCTTTTGGCTGAAAATTTAGGCTTGGTACTGGGTTTTTAGCCAGTTTTGATAGTCACCACTTTGGACATTTTTTACCCAGTCTTGATTGTCCAAGTACCATTGTACGGTCTTTTTTAATCCTGTAGCGAAGGTTTCTTCGGGCGTCCAGCCAAGGTCTTTTTCGATTTTACTGGCGTCAATGGCATAACGCAAATCATGCCCTGGGCGGTCTTTTACATAGGTGACAAGGTCGCGATAGTGCGTCACGCCCGCAGGTTTATTCGGGGCAAGTTCTTCTAGTAGCTCGCAGATGGCATGGACGACATCAATGTTTTTTTGTTCATTGTGTCCGCCGATATTATAAGTTTCACCGATTTTAGCGGTAGTCGCCACCAAAAATAACGCACGGGCGTGGTCTTCGACATACAACCAGTCCCGAATCTGTAGCCCGTTACCATAGACGGGCAAGGGCTTACCGTTTAGTGCATTTAAGATGGTCAAAGGAATCAGTTTTTCAGGGAAGTGATAAGGACCATAGTTGTTAGAGCAGTTGGTGATGACCACGGGTAGTCCGTAGGTTCTATGCCACGCCCGCACAAGGTGGTCAGAGCTTGCTTTACTAGCGGAATAGGGCGAGCTTGGGGCGTAGGGTGTTGTTTCAAGAAATAAATCGTCCGTGCCTTCTAGGTCGCCATAGACCTCATCGGTGGAAATGTGATGAAAGCGAAAACGGGACTTTTTTTCATCGTCAAGCTTGGTGTAATAATGGCGTGCCACTTCTAACAGCGTGAATGTGCCAATGATGTTCGTTTGGATAAATTCTGACGCCCCTGCGATGGAGCGGTCAACATGGCTTTCTGCCGCTAAGTGCATGACGATATCAGGGGCGAATGTCTCAAACAGTGCCTGCATTTTTTCATAGTCGCAAATGTCTGTTTGGCTAAAGTGATAGTTCGGATTATCGCTCACGCTTTTTAGGGATTCTAGATTTCCTGCATAGGTGAGTTTATCCACATTTAATACTCGGTGCTCGGTGTGGTTAATAATATGGCGTACCACCGCAGAACCGATAAATCCCGCACCGCCTGTAATTAAAATATTCATAAGCAATTTCCTATTTTTCGCTATTGATTTGCATGGCATCTGCATACTGAGCCAGATATTCTAATGCCAATGAATTCATGTCATATCTGTCAGCTATTTTTTTAGAGCACGCTTGATATGCCAAACGGATTTTGTCATCACACATGGTCATTATTGCGTTTGATAAGGCTTCTATGAATTCAGCGTCATTTTGTGTATTGGGCAATAATATGCCTGCCGATTCTTTGTCATTAAAAGCAAGCATATTATTTATCTCACCAATGTCTGTGGCGATACAGGGCAAATGCTCTTGAATGGCTTGAATTAAAAACAAAGGATAGCTTTCGCCTGCAAATCTTGACGGCAAAATAGCACAATCAGAAAAGGCAAGCACATCATTCACCGCAGATTCATAGCCTAAAAAATGGATATTGGTATGCGTGCTGAGTTTTTTTGCTTCATTGGTAGCATCACCAGAACCCATCAATACCAAATGAATATTTTGCTTCATTTCCTTTTTAAGTGCCGCCTCAAACGCTGTTACTAACTGCAGCCAGCCTTTTTCAAATATGCCTCTAGCAGCAAATGCAAAGGCAATGTCTGTATCTTTTATGCCAAGAGAGTGTCTGCTGTGAGCTGATTTATTCGTGTCTTTTGGCATGGCGTTGGGTAGTTTTTTGATATTTTTCGGTATCGACAAATCATGGAAAAATGCCAAATTTTTATCCGCAATATATATCCATTTTGAGACATACTTTATCATTTTTTCAGTACTGACAATGCTATAATCATCAAATGTTCTATCATGAGAACCATGCATGGTTACAAGATAGGGAATGGAAAGATTATTTCTTTCAAGATAATTGATTAAATGATGGTCAGCACCTGAAATGTGCGTATGAATGACATCAACGCCTAGATTTTTAAGAAAATGTGGATTATTTTGTAACTCAGAGATATGATAAACAGGAATACTGTCATTTAGCTTATTTTTCATATCTAAATTCACATAATTAAAATCCAAGGCGACCATAGAGATGGTATGCCCAAGCGCTTTTAATTGATTGGCAAGTACAATCGGGAACAACTCACCGCCACCAGGGTGAAAACCTAAAAAGTATATTTGAATGTGCAAACTAATATCATTAAGCTGGTTCATGTGTGAGAACTGCTCTTTAAACGCAAGATGAAATTCACCCTGTGTTTTTTGCATATTCATTCGCTCGTATTGCTCTTTAATAGAATCAATAAATTTTTTCTCTGTACTGGGTGAAATACGCCAAACTTTTTTAATTTCACTTAAAATGCGAAAATGCTCTTCATAATAATAAAGCTGGTTGAAATTGCTTGCAGAGGTGTTCTTTTGGTGTTGACGAAAATAAGAAACCGCTGTTGGAACGTAAGCAATCCTACCTGCATTGGCAAAGTGCAGATACAAATACCAGTCACCACAAATTTTAAAGTTAGTGGCATTCTCCCAGATTTTTGGTGCTAGTGATTGGCGGCGTATTAACCCACCGCTGGCGTTCGCAAAAACATTGCTCACACCGAAGGCTTGATTGAACCATTCAAAGGCGGGTCGAATGCAGACGCTCTGCCAAATGCCTTGTTCGCTTCTTTCTCTATAAGCGTCCAAGCCCTCTAAAAAATTACCTTTTTTATCAATAAACTGAATGCGACCAAAGGCAATATTAACCGTCTGCTCTCTAAAGTGCGGAACAATTTCCTGTAAAAAGTTAGGCTCACAAGTGTCATCACTTTCGCAAATCCAAACAAGCTTACCTGTGGCTAATTCAAAGCCCTTTTTCCACTGCTTAAAAACATTGCCTGAATTTTTTTCATTTTTTATGAGTTGATAATCAATGGATTTATCTGCTAAAAATCCCTCAATGACTGCTATGCTATTATCCGATGAATTGTCATCTAAAATAATAAGTTCAATATTTTTATAACTTTGATTGATGATAGAAGAAAGTCTATCAACCATATAATCGGCATGGTTATAATTTGGAACGATGACAGATACTTTTGGTTGATAGTCCGATTTATATTCTAAGACCTGAGTAAAAAGTACGGGGGTGTCAAAGGCGGAACGGTTATCGGTCAATGTCTTTTTTAATAGGCGTTTCCCGCTTTTTAATCCATGCTGTTTTACATGACGGCGGAAGGTTTGATAGGCTTTGCCTAAACTGCCTTTTTCTTGCACCAATATGCGAAATGCCTTGCGGTAGCGATTCAAGGAACGCAAGCCGACTTCTAACTGAATAAGCGGTTTTAATAACTGCAAAATAACCAGATTTTTGTATTTTTTATGCTTATGTGATTGTTGTTCTAGCTGTGTAAATACATTTTGATGGGCGTGATTGATGAGTGCCAAATGATTTTCGGCGAGGGCTTTATCCGCTAAGATTGTCATATTTTCTTTTGACAATCGTTCATTTTCAGATTTCATCGCTAAAGCCTCTTGGGCTGCGGCAATCAAATCTTTTTGCAATCTGTTATTTTTGTCAGCCAAGTTTAACTGGTGATTTAAGGTGGTATTGTATTGATTTAAGGCTGTATTATTTTCTTGAATGCCGTCTTCATATTTTTTTTGCCAAAGCTGAATTTCTTTTTGCTGTTCTTTGATTAAAGACTCGTGCTCAGCCAATCTTTCTTGCAGAGTGTTAATTTGCTCAATTAAGGCTGTTTGTTGATTTAAGACATGAGTTTGGCTGGCAAGTGTGGTGACTTGCACAGCACTCATTTCCTCATATTTTTTCTGCCAGCTTTCTGCATTTGCGACAGAAGATGCCAAATCAAAAAAACTTAGATTGTGCTGTAGATACAGTTCTTTATTTTTATCATAAACTGCTTGCCATGCTCGTTGATAGCCTATACTCAGTAAACTGTCACTAAGCGAGCTGTTATTTTGCCTTTTTCTATAAAAAAACAAAATATCCGTCAAATAAGCAACCGCACCGCCATCTTTTAAAAGGCGAATCCAATAATCCCAATCTTCGTGATTCTGTAGATGTTCATCAAAACCATGCAGACGAATAAAGTCACTCATGCGATGTAAAGCAGTCACGGGAATTTTATTCCCCGTTAATAGGCTTTTAATGCCTACATAGGGCGGCAGTTTCCATTCGCCTACTTTGGCGTCAAAATATTCTGCTTTGGTATAAGCCAAAACGCAGTTAGGTGTATGGATAAATGCGGATAAGGTTTTTTGAATAAATTCTGGGTGTAATTTATCATCAGCATCTAAAAATAAAATATAATCACCACAAGCTAAACGACCACCCGTATTTCTAGCAGAGGAAACCCCTTTGTTTGTTTGGTAGGCGTAATGAATGTTTTTGTGCTCTGCTTTTTTTCTTTGAATTAAAGATTCAATATAGGCAGTATTAGGTCTATCTGAGCCATCATTGATCACAATGGTTTCGATATTCATATAAGTTTGCATTTCAATAGACTGCAGGGTTTCTGCAATATATTCTTTGCAATTATAATAAGGAATGATGATAGAAATTAAAGGGAGATTAGGTGATAGCATAGTCACTTTCTTGCATTATAAAAAAATATGAAATTAAGCATTTAAAGCACTAAGATTACGTAATTTGGCATAATAACCGCCTTCTGACATGAGTGCGTGGTGCGACCCCTCTTCGATGATTCGCCCTTCGTCCATCACAACAATGCGATCCGCCTGCTCAATGGTGGTAAGGCGGTGTGCCACGATAATGCTGGTGCGTCCACGCATAAGGCGTTCTAAGGCCTGCTGCACCAAGTGTTCCGATTCATTGTCTAAGGCACTGGTTGCCTCATCTAGGAGTAAAATCGGTGCGTCTTTTAAGATGGCACGGGCAATGGAAACCCTTTGACGCTGTCCGCCCGAAAGGTTGCTGCCATTTGGACCGATGCGTTGGTGTAAACCCTCGGGCGAGGATTGCACCATTTCTTTTAAATTGGCAGCCTCTAATGCCGCTAGCACCTCAGTTTCTGTTGCGTCGGGTTTAGAGTAGCGGACATTTTCAAATAAGGTGTCATCGAATAAAAAAGTTTCTTGAGAAACAAGCGCAAACTGGCTACGCAAGCTTCTTAGGCTAATCTCGTCAATATTTACGCCATCTAAAAGAATTTCCCCTGCTGTCGCTTCGACAAAGCGGGGCAGTAAATTAACAGCGGTGCTTTTGCCACTGCCAGAACGACCCACTAGGGCAATTTTTTCACCCGCTTTAATGTCTAGATTGAAATTATCCAACGCATTTTTGTTTTCTGCTGCGTATTTTACATAAATATTCTTATATTTTAAAGAACCAACCACGTTTTTTAATTCAATTTTGCCATTATCGGTTTCGGAATTTAAATCCATAAATTGACATACGCCATCTGCCGCTAAAAACATGGTTTGCATGGGAATGCTGACATTGGCCAGATTTTTGATTGGTCCGAACATTTGCATCATTGCGACGATAAAAGCAATGAATTCACCGATGGTGGTTAGACCTTTTTGACTTTGCCAAAGTGCAATAAAAATCACCACCGCCAAAGCCATAGAACCAATCACCTCGCTAAAAGGCGAACGTGCCGATGTCGCCTGAGTGATTTTTTTGCCCAGACGCACAATGGTGCCATTAACGGCGGCGAATCTGGCGGCTGCTTGACCATGACCGCCGAACAGCTTTATCACCCTGTGACCTTGATGCACTTCATTGACTGTGTTGTTTAAAGAGCCGATTGAAAGCTGGGCGCTGTTAATTACTTCTTTGAGCTTATTTCTATAATAACGAGATAATCCCGAAAGCACTGGAAACATCAACAAAACAATCAAACTTAACTGCCAGTTTAGATATAAAAGAACACATACCAAGCCAATAACAATCAATGTATCTCGAGTTAAAACGATAAAGGCGTTGGCGGCGTTATTAAAAGAACTTTCTGCCATTTGCACCATGTTCATTAACATCACCCCAGATGGTGTCTCCTGAAACTCTTTTGAGGGCAAAGAAAGCATTTTATCAAACATATCTCGGCGTAAATTACTGACCGTTACCACCGCCACCCATGTCATCAAATAACTACTGACAAAGCGACAAATACCCCGAAAAACAACCAAAGACATAAAAAATAAAGGCACAACCCACACTTTATTTTCTGTTTCCCAGATGGCGTAATGGAATTGATTTTTCCAATGAATTAAAGTGCTGGCAATGCCTGTAAGATTCTCTGGTATTTGCGGCGGTACGCCTGTGGGGGTGGAGAAGCCTTGATTTATCAGCGGTGCTAAAAATGCTGCCAAATAACTCTCGGTGATGGCGACACCAATAATCGCCAATAAAGCAAAAGCAATGCGCGCCTTATAGGGCTTAACATAAGCCATTAGCCGCATAAAATTGCGGGAATCTTCTTCTTTGAATAAGCCGAATGTGAGTTTTTCTATCATAATGACGCTTATTTGTTAAATATTTTTAATGATGATTTAGTAATGATTAAAAAATATCCAAATGAGTACACGGGCATAATATTCTTTCATAACGGCTTTAAGTACCCGTGTGGCTTCAGAATTGATACCAAGTAACTTTACAATTCACCAATAAACCAAAAAGTTTTTTGCAATAAAAACTTTTTTCTAGAAAAAACAGGCTTTCATTTTAACATAATTATGAAAAAAATGCTAAAATTTCTTTAACATAAGTATACAGCAGGATAGATGGAAAAGTATAAACAGTCATGATAAAATAGAAAAAATCCTATAAAAAGTGAAAAACCCATGAAGCTTTCGTTGCTGCTAGTAAATTATCATACAGAATCTCACATTATGAATTTATTGCATGATGTAGCAAGGCAGTCTTTGACGCCCGATGCTTTTGAGATTATTATTGTAGATAATAGCCAAAGCAACACCCTAAAGACGCAGCTTGGTGACACAAATTTATCCTTCTTAAATCTGCATATAGTTTATTCTGTTGAGAATATCGGCTTTGGACGAGCGATGAATCTTGCTGCCAGCCGAGCCTCTGGAGAATATCTTTTAATCATCAATCCAGACATACGCCTGCATGATGCTAATGTGCTGACACAGCTTTTAACTAAGGCGGAAACAAAAGGTCACTTCGGCGTGGCAAGTTGCTGTATTTTAAATGATAATGATGAAGACGTTTCCACGTATTATCATTATGAGTTTAATGATGCGTTGGGTTATGATGGGCAAATCTGCTGGTTTCAGGGTTCTTTTTTGTATTTAAGACGCTCGGTTTTTATGGATTTGGGTGGTTTTGATGCGGACTTTTTTATGTACTGTGAAGATGTGGATTTGTGCTTTAGAATAAAAAAGGCAGGGCTGCCTTTGATAAAGTTCGATGATTTGAGCGTTCGTCATTTAGGCGGTGCGAGTGAACCTTTTAAGAATTATGATTTTTATCATCGTTGGTATCGCTCTCGTTTTTTGTTCGCCAAAAAACATTTTGATGATAAAAAATTTAAAGACCTTATCAATAAAACCTATAGAAAATCAATCAAACGCATTGTCATTTATCGGGCTAAAAATTTGTTTGGTTTGATTAGTGATTATCGTAAAGAAGACTTATTAAGATGGAAAGTAACATTTGATATTATTAGACGCATTAAAAAAGAAGGTGCTGACTGGTTAATTTTTTAGAAAATTTTATGAGACTTGCCGAGAAATAAGAACATCGTTCGTGGTGAGCTAAGTTGAGCCATCACTATTTTCTCACCCAAAAAGCATAGCTTAAAGCGGCATATCCATTGATTTAATTTTTAGGCATGAGATAAGCACACCCGAAAAATATCATCGGCCGTGCTTATTTTTAACAGCGTTTTTTATAGCTTCTATACCAGCGTCTTAGGGTGTTAGTTTTGCAGAACCAAGGATAGGCATAGGGTGGGGCGACCACCTGTGCAGGTTTGTCAAATCCCGTACAAGGAATAAAGCTGCTGTCATCAAAACGCCCAGACAGAACCTCTTCACAGCGTGTGACAAATAAGTCAACATTCGCCGCCAGACGGCTTTGGAATAAGTGATAAACGCCACCCTCAAAAACCGTACCAATACCATAATGCCCATACGAGCCCAGTCGCCACACGCCTTCTACGGGCGGACGCTCATAGCATTTTGGAAATAAGGTTTTAAAGCGTAGTCCGATACGCTCAGCAGCAAACGTTAATTCTTCAGCGACATCAGCACGCCTAGTTTCTAAAAAAGAGGGACGCCCGAGCTTTTCATAGCAGCCTGGAGTGATAAAAAAGAATGCGGGGGACGCAAAAACGTGCGTTGCAGGGTGAATGTGGTTGGAGACTTGTGCACAGCCTAAAAAAGTATCATTTTCAAAGACATACCGAGCTGCTTTTTCGACAATGTCTTTATTTAAAGGAATCAAATCAGGCTCGATAATTGCTACAACTTTGCTCTTTGATTGCCCAATGACACGGTCGAGCCATTGCCCATGCGGAATATTTTCTTGGGTGTAAGTGACATTTAAGCCAAAATGCGTCATGACTTTTTTGTGAGCATTTAAAACATCTTGATTAAAATTATCCCAATGAAAAGAATGAAATTCTACTTGAGATAAGTCAAATTCATGCGTGGATAAACTCATGAAAAATCTCGCTTAATTTTCTATAAAAACTTGGTTGAATTGCGTCATGACATTGGCAGGGGAATATGCTTGACTGTAGCAATCCCAATCTTTTTGTTTCATAACATTAGGATTAAAAGACATTAAAATGTCAGTTAATTCATGCTCATTGCTATATAAAATCGCTTTATCCTTTAATACCTGTAAATGATTCTTTTCTTCAGAATCTCCAAAAGTAATAATGGGTTTATTTTTTGAGGAGAATTCCCCGATGGCAATACCAAATGTTTCACCCCGATGTCTGGCATGAATAAAGGCGTCACAGGTGTTGATAAAAGCAACTTTATACATCATATCAACATTGGTTGGCAAAAATATGATATTTTTATATTTAAAAAAGAGATTGGCTTTGGCAAAAGGATTTGTCCCCATAAATAAAAAGAATAAATCTTTTCTTTTTTTGGATAAGCGTTTTATTGTTTTTTGGACAAATTTAATATCAAAGGATTCGGCACCGCCATATTGACCAAAAACGATGGCGTCTTTTGGAATGCCTAATTCCGCCCTTAAATCTGCTTGATGGTCTGGCAAGTGAATGATATGCGGAACAAAAGGTGATTGCCCTTGACTCATTTCTAAAGAAAGCCATTTTGATACATAAGCATAAACATCCCCATAAGGTTCATAATGCTTAAAGACTGCATGAATGACTGTTTTTATATCAATGCCCAGATTCTCTTTTTCGCCGCCAGTAATTTTGTAAAATAAGTCAATTTGCTCATTTTTGATGATATTTTTTAGTTCTTGTGTATTTTGGTAGGGTATGACTTCGAAGTTGTCACAAAATCTTTTAATTGCGGGTGTAAAATTATTTTCATTGTCCTTTTGGTAGGTGATTACTGGCTCATGCCCAAGAAGTTCTCTGCTATAAAATGCATAATCGAACATTGCATTGGAAGTACCACGATAGCTTAGCTGATTATCATGAAACAGAATTTTCATAGGTATTCACTTGTATTTGAAATGGACGATTAACGGTTCATGACTTTTTATAAAAACTGTGGTATTATTGCAATATATCTATTTTTTGTCAATGATTGATGCGGAGGCTTTATGAAAATCCTGCACGTACTTTTAACTCGTATGCCTTTGCCACCGCCAAAATACGGCGGAACAGAGCGTGTACTTTGGGCATTGGGGCTTGCCCAAAAAGAAATGGGGCATGAGGTGCGTTATCTATTAAAAGCCAATGCCAACAATCACCCCGATGTACAAGTATACGATGATGCCAGGTCCTTTGATGAGCAGATTGGACAGTGGCCCGATATCGTGCATTTTCATTGGCCTTATGAGGGCGAGCTGTCTAAGCCGTTTGTTTGCACAGAGCATAGCAATTCAGAAGTTGAAAAAGAATTTCCCATCAACACCATTTATTTATCCAGTAAGCACGCCGAAAATAATACAGCTGTGTGTTATGTGCATAATGGGCTGTACTGGGAAAGTTATGGCAAGCCCAATTTAGATAAGCCTAAAGACTATGTGCATTTTTTGGCAAAAGCGTCATGGCGTGTAAAAAACCTGCAAGGCACGGTGCGTATCGCCAAAGCTGCGGGCAAATCCTTGCATGTTTTGGGTGGTAATCGCTTTAATATCCGCAGAAATCCGTATTTTTATCTGTCGCCCAGTCTGCATTTTCATGGCATGGTGGGCGGTGAAGAGAAAAACACGCTTATCGCCAATTCAAAAGGGCTAATTTTCCCTGTGCTGTGGCATGAACCTTTTGGGCTTGCGGTGACGGAGAGTTTGTATTTGGGCTGTCCTGTCTTTGCCACACCTTTTGGCTCACTGCCTGATATTATCAATCAAGAAAATCTGGGCGTGCTGTCTGACCGCTATGAAGTGCTGACTGAAGCCGTAAAAGACATTGACCGTTTCGACCGCAGGGCTTGCCATGAGCACGCAAAAATCCATTTTAGCCATACCGCTATGGCGAAATCCTATCAAGTCTGTTATGAAAAAGTACTGGCGGGCGAAACGCTAAATCCCCAAAAACCTCGTGCCAAAGCCAATATTAAAGCAAGACTACATATGGCAGATGAGTGAAAAATGATAAAAAAGACGGTTTTTAAATCGTCTTTTTTATATTCAGCCCTGCAAGACTTAAAATATGAAAAACTCAAAAACAAGAAAAACCGCTCAAAGCAGATTTATTGAGTCACTATTGTTTTTCCCGTCTGTAGGCATCGCTCAAGAAATAAACCGTCTATTTTTAAGAGTTTATTTAAACTCAATCGTTTGATAAAACGTTCTTTTACCGATGCTGCGTTTTAGGCGTTTAAAAATATTAAGGATTTTTTGGGGGAGGGTGTATTGGAGTTTATTTGAGTTGTTGGCATTGCTGATTCTATGCACTTCTAGCTGACTGGGCAATTTTTCTTTATCTTGAAACATTAACTGGCAGGCAATCGCAGGTTTCATTTGATAAATATTAAATTCCTGAATAAATACCTCAAATAATATATGGTCTATTGCCATTAAAGCATGACTGGGTGTTTCTTGTATTTTTTTTAACAGCTGTTTTGCAGCATTTGAAGAAATTAAATAAGCACCCGCACCCATTTGTGGGCTTTTTAGGCGGTATAAATGTCGTGGTGGATTTTCTTTGGGTAAAGACTTGGATAAAAAAAGAGCGGCATGATTTAAATGAACTTTTTCATAAAAGGTTTCAAATTTCAAGACATCTATGTTGTCACAGATTATAGATAGCCATGTTTTATCCATAAAAATATCGGCGGCATTTTCCCCTAAAAGCACATCATCTTCAAAAACAATAACATAGGGCAGCTCATCATCTATCATTTTTTGCCAAATGGCAATATGACTTAAAAAGCAGGATTTTTCACCCATGGACAGCCTTTTATTTGATAATAAATTATTAAGACCGAGCAGTTTTCCCATATCTACCAACGTATCGGGCGTAATGGCGTCAAAAAATTCATAATCCACCTTGGCGGCCTTAAAAGTATGCTCGATATGTGAGCGTCTATCCGTGGCGTTGTTTAAGCTGATGACTTGGCAAGTATTTGGCATTAACGAAATCCTATGCTGTTTTTTCTTTGCTGTAGGGCTTTGTAAAGTCTTAAGAAAGGGCGGGCGATTTCCCTGATAATTTTATGAAAAAGCCCTTTCTTTTTTTTATTTAAATCAAAACCTTGTTTTTCTCTGTGTTGTATTCTTTCATCTAAAAGCTGACTATTAAAAACTTTGTTTTTATTGTGCTCTAAAAAAAGAGAGCATCGGTCACTTTGAATACAAAGGGCAGGGTTCAATTGGTATACCAGATAGCTATTTTTTACAAACGGATAATACCCAAAGATTAAATTATCAACAGGAGATAAAACCATCTCATGACGCACCAGCATTAACAGTTTTTCTGCCATTTTATAAGATAGAAGATAACCTGCTGCACCCAAATGCTCTTCGTGCAGACATACCAAATGACGACCGTCTTTTATAAATAAAGGGGTATGATTAAACTGCCTATTTTTATCAAAGCCCTCTAGTTTTATTAAAAATTCATCTGCTTTTTTTGGAAGCCAATCCGTTTCTTGTAAAAATAACTGGGCATTTTTGCCCAAATAAATATCATCTTCAAAAATCGCCATATAAGGCAGATTTTCATCTATCATTTTTTGCCATAGGCAAACATGACTTAAAAAACAGGCTTTTTCACCCATGGACAGTAAGGCATTATCCATGATGTTAATAGAAAGGGCTTGAGCGGTTTTCTCGAGTAATTCTGGTGTAATGGCGTCAAAAAAATCAAAAGAAACACCTTGCCTAGAGAACTCCTGCGTAATATGCGTGCGTCTGTCTGCTGCATTTTTTAAACTAATAACCTGATTTTTCATAGTTTGCCTGATTTTTTAGCGTTTGTTTATCTATCTTATTTCTCCTGATTTATATGCCAAAGCATAATGTATTTATCCATGGTATATCCTAATGATGCGACTGCTAAAATAAAGCCATATGTACCACCCATAAAATCAGCACGCATAATATATTCTCGAATAAATGAGAACCAAGAGCGAAATAATAAACCAATTAAACTAACACGTTTGCCTTTATTGTATTTTTCTTTTGCCCAGTCATGGCTATATCTTATATTTTTAAATAAAAAATGGTGCAAGTTATCATTAGTAATATGAGGCAAATAACCATTTAAAACTTGGCTCGGTACACCTTTTTGGTCAAGTGATTCATGTACTTCTAAATCAGAATATTTAAAATGCTGATTTGCATACAGCCGTGCCAGTTTGTCTGTATACCATTTTCTTGGCTGGACTTCCACACCACAAAATGTATTAACACGAGCGATACTAAATACTTTATCGGTTTGTACTGGTTGATTTAAAATATTAACGATGGATTGGCGTAACTCTTGGTCTAAGCGTTCATCGGCATCTAACACCAGAACATAGTCGCTGGTGGCATAGCTTTGGGCGATTTGACGCTGCTTGCCAAACCCTTGCCAGTTTGTATTGACATACCATTTTGCCCCGTATTGCTCGGCGATTTGTTTGGTATGGTCTGTACTTCCACTGTCTAAAATGATAATTTCATCGACAATATCATGGACAGTATCTAAACAAGCCTTTAAATGTTTACTTTCATTTTTTAAAATCATCACTAAAGATAATGTACTTTTCTTTTGTGATAAATCAATAGGTTGTAACTGCTGCGCCATATCAATGGATTTTAAAAACGCTTGTTCCGCTTGATTGTGGGTTAAATCGTATAAAATCGCATATTTATTAAATGTATATTGAGTAAATAATAAAGAATAAATTAAGCCATAACGCCCTTGTAAAAAACGTCCATCAAAAAAATATTGTTTAAAAAAAGCCCAAAAAGGATTTAAAATTACTTTATGAAACTTCCCTTTTTTGCCTTGTCTATGGCGGTCATCTGCCCATGCTTTAGCATATTCTAAACGCTTGGTCAGCCAAAATAATGGCGTTTCTGCGGTATGATGACGTAAAAAACCTTTTAAATGCTCTGTTTTTGCATTATTTAAAACCACAGATTCATGTACCAGATTATCGTCATATTGAAAATGTTTTGGATATAATCGCCAATGGGCTTTAATTGCCCAATATTTATTGTCAATTTCTTGCCCGAAAACACAATCAATGCGTTTAATACCATAGACCGTATTTTCAGGTTTATTTTGGATAACTGCTAAAATACTTTGTTTTAATTCAGGTGTAATTTCTTCATCGGCATCAAGGGCTAGAATCCAATCACCTGCGGCATAGGACTGGGCAGTTTGACGCTGCTTTCCAAATCCTTGCCAGTTTGTATTCACAAACCATTTTGCCCCATATTGCTCAGCGATTTCGCGGCTATTATCCGTACTCCCGCTATCTAAAATAATAATTTCATCTGCCAAGCCTTCCAGTGCGGGCAAAGAAATCATTAAATTTTTAGATTCATTTTTAACAATCATGACCACAGATAATTTGTAGCTCATTTCCAATGCTCCACAATCCAAGGGGTAGGCAAAACTTTACGATACCATTTTCCACTGCGTCCAATAATGGCATCTGGTGGATTGACCTCACCGTGAAAAATCACCATTTTAGCGGTTTCTGGCAAAATAGGGGCTTTAAAAAAACTCATTGGAAAAGGTTGTACGCACTGATATTTAAAACTCACACACCACGAGCTATCCCAATATTCCAAATGATGATGTTCTCTTAGATAATTGGATAAAAATGCCTGTTCGTGGCGTACTTCGGAACGTACTTTTTCAAAATTATTTTCAAAATAATTTAATAAATTCGGATAAGTATTTTGTCCGACTTTAAAACGATAAACCGATGAATTCCCCACCATTCGCCAAGGTTTTTTCCAGTCACGGATAATCATCACACTGTCTTCATGCTGTGCTTGATGGGTGAAAAAACAATCGATATTATCAACAATGACAATATCAATATCTAAAAATAAAGCCGTCCCTTTTAAATCATATAATTCAGGTTTAAAGGTGGTGAGTTTTTTCCAGCCACGCTCAGGGATATTGTCGGGTAAATTCAATTTGGGAATGGGATGGCATTTGACGTTTTTATCAATGCCTGTTTCATCATCGGTAAGACAAACCATTTGAAAATCAAGGGTGCAATGGCGTTTAACCATATTGTACAGACGATTAACGTAATCTGCACCGTATTTTTTGCCCCATTTCATACAGATAATATAATAATTTTCTTTCATGAAATCTACTCCATAGTTGTCTTATCTAAATCAATCGCGTGATAGTGTTCAATGACGGGTTTTAATTCTGCCTCTGTATACCAGTAGATGTTTTCTATGTTTGGAACGTGCTTAAATCGTCGATAGCCCCACATATAATGCTCATCTCGTCCTGTAATCATCGCTTGTATGACGTGATTGAGTGCCAAAGTCGCAATCTTCGGGTCTTTATGATATAAGTTAGGATTCTCTAAAGGCGTACAAAAAATCTCAAAGCATCCATCATCTATGCGAATGCAGGATAGCCCAAGCAAAGCACAGCCTGTTTTGTTGGCAAGCTTCGGTGCAAGGGTCGAGGACAAGCAAGGAATGCCAAAAAATGGCACAACCACGCCGCCTGATGGGTCAGGAACGTGGTCGGGCAGGATAATACTAAAACCGCCTTCTTTTAAGGTTTTAAAGATGGCTTTGACGCCCGTGCCATCTGTCGGAACTAGCGTGGCGTTTAGGCGTTGGCGACCTTGTAGTACAAAGTCGTTGCTTAGCTTACCTTTGACGGGCTTGTACATAATGGTGGGGCTGCCAAACTGGTTTAACCACGCATTCATAATTTCCCAAGTCCCAAGGTGCGGAACAATGGCAAGCATACCTTTAGGGTTGGCAAGTGCTTTTTCGAGTGCTGCTTGGTTATGCACCTTAGCTATTTGGGCGGTCGACCACTCGGGCGGCATTGCCCATGATTTTATCGACTCGACGCTGGTTAGGCACTGATTGATGACGATTTGCCGATGCAGTGCCTTTCGCTCGCCAACACCGAGTTTGGGATAGGCAAGCATGAGATTTGTATGCACAGAGCGGTTTATGCTCAGATTGGGCATAAGCAAAATCATCCACGCAACAAAACGTGCCAATGTCCGCAAAACAGACAAAGGCACATAGCGAAAAACACCGTAAGGATTCATATCAAGCCCAAATCAGTCTTGATTTTTTTCACGCACACGAATACCAAGTTCACGCAGCTGCTTGGCGTCAACAGGGGCAGGTGCTTCTGTGAGCGGGCATTCAGCCGTCTTGGTTTTCGGGAAGGCGATGACGTCACGGATAGAGCTTGCACCCACCATGAGCATGATAAGACGGTCAAGACCAAACGCCAAGCCACCATGTGGCGGTGCGCCATATTTTAGAGCATTTAATAGGAAGCTAAACTTCTCTTCTGCCTCTGCCTCAGAAATGCCCAGTGCTTCAAAGACGGCTTTTTGCATTTCAAGCGTGCTAATACGCAGGCTACCACCACCTAACTCAATGCCGTTTAATACCATGTCATAAGCGATGGATAGAGCGGTTTCTGGGCTATTTTTCATCTCTTCTACCGTGCCTTTTGGACGGGTGAAAGGGTGGTGCACAGAAGTCCATCTGCCGTCATCGGTCTCCTCGAACATCGGGAAGTCAACCACCCACAGCGGTGCCCATTGGCAAGTCGCCATATTTAAGTCATGACCGATTTTGACACGCAAAGCACCCATGGCGTCATTCACCACCTTGGCTTTATCTGCACCGAAGAAAATAATATCACCGTTTTGGGCTTCTGTGCGTTTAATCAATTCCACCAAAACTTCATCTGTCATATTTTTAATGATGGGTGACTGCAAGCCTGACTCTTTATCTACACCGTTATTGATGTTGCTAACGTCATTGACTTTGATGTATGCCAAGCCTTTGGCGCCATAAATGCCGACAAATTTGGTGTAGTCATCGATTTGCTTACGGCTTAGTTCGCCACCATTTGGTACACGCAATGCTGCCACACGACCTTTCGGGTCAGTTGCAGGACCTGAGAAAACTTTAAATTCTACAGCTTGCATAATGTCAGCGACATCAACAAGCTTCATCGGGATACGCAAATCAGGCTTATCTGAGGCATAGTATTTCATTGCATCGGCATAAGTCATGCGTGGGAATGCATTGAATTCAATGTCCATCATGGTCTTGAATAGATTTTTGATTAAGCCCTCTGCCAAGTTCATGATGTCTTCATCACTCATAAATGAAGTCTCAATGTCCACCTGAGTAAATTCAGGCTGGCGGTCGGCACGCAAGTCTTCATCACGGAAGCATTTGGCGATTTGATAATAGCGGTCAAAGCCTGCCACCATCAAAAGCTGCTTAAAGAGTTGCGGCGACTGAGGCAGTGCATAAAATTCGCCATTAGAAACACGGCTTGGTACAAGGTAATCACGCGCACCCTCAGGCGTAGCACGGGTCAAAATCGGGGTTTCTACATCCAAGAAGCCTTGCTCGTCCAAATAACGGCGAATTACTGATGTGGCTTTTGCGCGAAAGACCATGCGTTCTTGCATTTCTGGGCGACGCATATCCAAGAAACGGTATTTTAAACGCAGCTCCTCAGAGACGTTGATGGTTTCGTCATTTAATGGGAAGGGCGGAGTTTCAGCTTTGGCAAGGGTTTCAATTTCTTTTGCTAAAAGCTCGATGTTACCGCTTTTCATGTTCGCATTTTCTGTGCCTTCATAACGCTTACGCACACGACCTGTAATTTTTAGGACGTATTCAGAACGGGCAGCGTCAGCCGTGGCGAACGCCTCTGGGGTGTCAGGGTCGATAACCACCTGCAAAAGACCGTCACGGTCTCTCATATCCAAGAAAATCACCCCACCGTGGTCACGGCGACGATGCACCCAGCCCACAACAGTGATGGTTTGGTCGATGTATTGCTCGGTAACATTACCGCAGTATTCTGTACGCATAAGTACCCCAAAAAAGCTTAATTGGTTATAAAAGCTACTATTATGCCTATTCTTAGCCATTTAGACAAGTTTTTTATGCATCTTCATGATAGGAAAAGATTTTTTAATCGTTTTTGGGCTTTTTGGCTGGCGTATTTGGTGTAGTTATGTTAGGATTGCCAAGTTAATGTCAATATCATTTTCACTATGATACGCCCACTGGATTTCGATACTTAAGCAACACTTGAGGTGATGATGGATACTCTAAATATCTTATACTTGGTTTCTGCGGTTTTGATATTTGTGAGTATCATGACGACCACGCTTTCAGCCCGTCTTGGCGTGCCATTGCTTTTATTCTTTTTAGGCGTAGGTGTACTGGCGGGCGAAGAGGGCATTTTGGGTATTGAGTTCAATCAATACGGACTTGCCAACTTCATCGGGCAGGCAGCATTGGCGTGTATTTTGCTTGACGGTGGTTTAAGAACGTCTCTAAAGTCTTTTCGTGTCGGTTTAAGACCTGCGGTGGTGCTGGCAACGTGGGGTGTTCTTGCCACGGTGGTTACACTGGGTCTGTTTATTACATGGCTTTTAGAGGTGGACTGGCGGCTGGGCATGCTCATTGCTGCCATTGTTGGTTCGACTGATGCCGCTGCGGTTTTTTCTTTGCTGAGAAATGGCGGGGTCAAATTAAACGACCGTGTGCAAGCCACCCTTGAAATCGAATCAGGGGCGAACGACCCCTTAGCCATTCTTTTAGTGACAGCGCTTATCGCTGTGAACCTTGACCCTGCCTCGCAGACCATCGGTAGTGTGATACAGCTTTTGTTTACGCAGATTGGCGTTGGGCTTGTGATGGGGCTTTTGGCGGGGTATGTACTGTCTCGGCTTTTGCCTAAGGTGCATCTAGCAGATGGTATGTATGCCATTTTGATTATGTCGGCAGGCTTTGCGGTATTTAGTGCCACCAACTTGCTTGGCGGTTCAGGCTTTTTGGCGGTGTATCTGACGGGCGTTGCCATCGGCAATACAAAAGTGCGTGCCACAGAACACGTACTGCGTGTCATGGACAGCTTCGCTTGGTTGTCTCAGGCGGTGCTGTTTGTGGTGCTTGGTTTGCTTGTATTGCCCTCAAGCCTCTTAGGCGTCTGGCATTATTCTTTGATTATTTTCCTGTTTTTGCTGTTCGTGGCACGTCCATTTGCGGTGGTGAGTAGTATCTTGCCATTCGGGTTTAAGGCACGTGAGTTGGGCTTTATTTCTTGGGTGGGGCTACGAGGTGCCGTGCCGATTACCCTTGCCATTATCCCTGTTACCATGGCAGTGCCGAATGCAGATTTGGCGTTTAATATCGCCTTTGGGGTGGTGATTTTATCGCTTTTGGTGCAAGGGGCGACCATTCCCTCGATGGCACGACTGTTTCGGGTGTGGGTACCAACCAATGAAGAACCCAAAGAGCAACACGAAATCTGGGTGGGCAATAACGCCAGCATCACACTGTATGAATTCGAGGTCACCGAGGGGGCGTTCGCGGTTGGTAGAAATCCGATTAACATCTCAAGCAAGTTCAATGCCAAAGAGGTGCAGCTTTTCGCTGTTGTTAGAAATGACCGTTTGGTTTCGGTCAATGATGAAACGAGGCTTAAGGCGGGCGATGTGGTCTGGTACGCCATGAGCGGGGATTATGCCACCAGTATCGCCAAAATTTTTAATAACACCGCTACCCAGTACCAAAAAGCCAGCCAGTTTTATGGGGATTGGTTGTTGTCACCGCACGTACGTATCGCTGATTTGCCCTTTTTTAAGGCCGCCACAGGCGTGGTGAAGAAAAAATCCCCAAATCTGCCTTTGGGTATTTTAGATGTATTCACGCCCACCCCCCAAAGTGGTGACTTACTGGGCGTAGATGCTGAGCTTATCGAAAAGCTAGAAGCCAGTAAAAATCAAACCATCGAAGAGTATATGCTTGAATATTTAAGCACCGAGCCTGTCAGTGGCGACCGTGTGGTTTTAAATGAAAATTGGTCGCTGATCGTCCGTGATGTGGACGGGCAAGGGCGACTGCGTGGTATTGGCTTAAAAAACACTAAAAAGCATGATTAGCCGCCAGTCACTTAAGTTTATACGCATTGTCACAAAAAGACATAAAATCTTTACTTGTGTTTAGGCAAGCCATTATTATATAAATGGCGGTTTGTCATTTTCATCATTAGGATAATATCATGTTATTTCATTCAACGAAAAAACCCACCGAACTCCACATCATCAACCTAAACAAAAAACAAAACGCCACAAAAAAACGCCTAGCCGCCGCCAAAGAAGCCAAAGAAGACACAAAATTATGCAAAAAACTCTATGACAAGCTTAAAAAAGAAAAAGCTGTCACTGAGAGCGAGGAAAAAAAAGCGGACGCTGTAGTTTTTGTTTTGGATTTCCAAGGCGACATTAAAGCCTCTGCCGCTGATAAGCTAAGAGAAGAAATCAGTGCGATTTTAAGCTGTGCTAAAGCGGGCGATGAAGTGGTGCTACGTCTTGAAAGTGCAGGTGGTCAGGTGCATGGCTATGGCATGGCAGCCGCTCAGTTAGAACGCATTAAAGCCGCAGGACTAACGCTGACTGTCTGCGTAGATAAAGTGGCAGCGAGCGGTGGCTATATGATGGCGTGCGTGGCGGATAAAATCATCGCTGCACCGTTTGCCATCGCAGGGTCGATTGGCGTGGTTAGCCAAATGCCTAACTTTTATGACTTTCTAAAAAAGCACGACATTCACATGGAGCTATTTACCGCAGGTGAGTACAAGCGTACTGTCACCATGTTCGGTGAAAATGATGATGAAGACCGTGCCAAGTACCAAGCCGAGCTAGAGCGCATTCACGAGCTATTCCAAGCCCATATCGAAAAATACCGCCCAAGTCTGGACGTAAAAAAAGTAGCTACGGGTGAGTTTTGGTTCGGATCGGACGCTTTGGCGTTGGGCTTGGTGGACGAACTGGGCGTGTCTGATAGTTACATTTTAGAGAAAATGCAAAACCATACCGTCTTGGCATTGCACACCCAACAAAAGCCCACCGTGGCAGAGAAACTTGGCTTGGCACAGGCATGCGGCGAGGTTTTAAATAAAGCCACCACCTTTGCCAAAGATGCCCCACTTTTAAATAAACTCAGTAGTCGTTTATCTTTATGAAATGCTAAAAATACGGTATAATTGCGACTTTTTTTGGATTTGAATTGGGGTTTTCAGTGAAAAAACTAGAAGAAGCATTCGCCAAGGCAGATAAGTTTGGGCGAGTGGTGGCAAATCGATTTAGCAAAATCAAAGACCTGCAGCACATTCGTGGTATCGGACGGGGGAAGACTGTGCTAATTACGGGTGCTAGTAGTGGTCTTGGGGCTCAGATGGCAAGAAAATTCGCTTATTTGGGCTATGATTTGGCGATTTGTGCCAGACGGCTTGATAGATTGGAAGCGTTAAAAGCGGAGCTTGAGACTGAATATGACGTGACGGTTCATACCGCCAAGCTTGACGTGACCGAACATGAAGAAGTTTTCACGGTATTCCATGATTTCGCTAAACGCACAGGCGGACTGCACAGAATCATCGTGAATGCAGGGGTGGGCGACAGCCGTGTCATCGGGCATGGGCGTTTTAATATCAATAAAGCCACCGCAGAAACGAACTTCATCTCAGCTTTGGCACAGTGCGAAGCGGCGATGGAAATCTTCCGTGCGCAAAATTTCGGGCATTTGGTTGTTATCTCCAGCATGTCTGCGGTGCGTGGACTGCCCCGTCATCTGACCACGTACGCTGCGGCAAAAGCTGCCTTGGCACATTTGGCAGAGGGTATTAGAGCGGATACCATCAAAGAAAAATTGCCAATTAAAGTCTCCACCATCTATCCTGGCTATGTCCGTACCGACCTAAATATCGGGGCGAAATATCTGCCTTTTGAGGTGGAAGAAGAAGAGGGTGCGGACGTCATCGTTAAAGCCATTGAAGCTTACGCTGATGAAGCTTATGTCCCTGCGTGGCCGTGGCTACCCATCGGGCTTGGCATGAAGCACCTGCCGTTAAAGCTTATCACCAAGTTTCTATAAATCCCTTATAAAAAAACCGCTCCTAAAAAGAGCGGTTTTTTTATAAATACCCACCTGTGCATCTAAGCTTTGGCAGGATTTTTATAAAAAACACGGTCATCATTGCCATTGTTTTTAAAGAAACGCCTTTAATGGGCTTACTCATCACCCTCTTCTAGCTCCAGTTTTTTCATGCGGTATCTAAGCGAGCGAAAACTCATGCCCAGAAGTTTTGCAGCTTGGGTTTTATTGTTGCCTGCTTGCATCAAGGCAGCGGCGATGAGCATTTTTTCTTGGTTTTGAAGATATGCCTCAAGCCCCTCTTTGGGGAGGGTGATTTTTTGGGGATTAACATCCTCGGGCGTTAACACCACGATGTCATCACTGTCCTGCTTGAGTGTAATGGCGATGGTGTCTTCTTCTTTAAATAACTCAATCCCCTCCTCAATTAAAGGCTTGGTGGCAGACAAGGGCAGGGTGCTTGCCCCGCCGTAGTTAATCGCCACTTTGACGCCTGTTTTTGAGATGGGGTTGATGGGGGTTATGCCTGCTTGGTAGCTTTGGCGGTTGTCTTGATAGGGCGAACTGTCATTCGAACGGTCGATTTTTTGATTTGCCCCGAATAAGTGGACGCTTTCAATGACATTATCCTCGGACATGGTCACCGCACGCTCAAGCAAATTTCTAAGCTCACGCACATTACCCTCGAAATCATGCTCTCTAAGCTGTGCCATGGCATCCGCACTTAGAATTGGCGTATCAATTTCCCATTCTTTAGCGATAAGGCTTAAAAAGTGGTTCGCCAACAGCTCGATATCTTCTTTTCTTTCATTTAAAGTGGGCAGTTTTACCATGATGACGTTAATGCGGTAAAACAAATCTTGGCGAAACGCCCCCATTTGCACAAGTTTATTTAAGTCCTTGTGTGTGGCGGATAAAATACGAATATCCACAGGCACTTCTTTCGTGTCACCGATGGCACGTACCGTTTTTTCTTGAATAGCACGCAAAAGCTTCACTTGCATGGCAAGGGGCAAATCCGCCACTTCGTCCAAAAACAGCGTGCCGCCATTCGCCTGCTGAAACAGACCGATTTTATCGGTGGTTGCCCCTGTAAAACTGCCTTTTTTATGCCCAAAAAACTCAGACTCCATCAGCTCAGAGGGAATCGCCCCGCAGTTAACAGGTACGAAGCTGCCCTCACGGCGAGGGCTTAGGTCGTGAATGAGCTTTGCGACAACTTCCTTACCAGTGCCTGACGCACCCGATAAGAACACGGGTGCTTGACTGCGTGCCAGTTTTTTAATGGTGCTACGTAGGCTATCCATCGGGGCAGATGTGCCGATAAGCCGTTCACTAAACAGCTTTTCTTCTGGGGAGATAATGGTAGGCACGTCCTGACTGGTCACAGCGGTGCTGCTGGCGGCTTTTAGGGCGTGGCTCACCAACTGCCGCAATCTGTCCACTTTTAAGGGCTTATTTACAAAATCAAACGCCCCAAGCTTCAATGCTTCAATCGCCAAATCCTGAGAACCATGGGCTGTAATCACCGCAATGGGCGTATTTTCGCCAGACTCCACCACCTTTTTAACCAACTCAAGTCCAGACCCATCAGGCAGTGCAAGGTCGGTCAAACAAAAATCATAACGATGATTATCAAAAAACTCATACGCCATCTCAAGCGAATACGCCACATGGCTGTCCATGCCCATTTTAGTGAGCGTCATTTGCATGAGCATGCATAAATCTGCTTCATCATCAACAATCAGTGCAATTGGTTTCATAAATCTTTTGCCTAAAAAATACAGGGCATCTCGCCATTAACTATTTATTATAAAATAAAATGCCAAAAATTTCACGTTTTTGAAAGTTTATTCACAAGGAATCATTAAACGAAAGCAGGTTCTTTGGTTCTCTCTTAGATAAATTAAATGGGCGTGATTTGCCTCGCTAAATGCCTTGGATAGATAAAGTCCAAGCCCCGTCCCGCCGATACTTTTTGTGAAAAATGGGTTAAATAAATTAGGTAGGTCATTCTTATTTACGCCCTCGCCATAATCAATCACGTCCACAAATACCTCATCACTCACCCGATGCACCACGATTTTTACTTCAGGTTGATGGGCGGCGGGTTTTGTGTGGCGTAAGCCGTTATTGATAAGATTGATGAAAATTTGTTCTAAATGATGGGGGTCGAAAAAAATCTCGCCTGCATTTTTGCAATGCAGAGCAATATTACGGTCGCCATAATGTTGATTTATAAAATTCGGTAGCCATGTTTTTAAGACCATGGGCTGTTGTTTTGGGGGTTCTTGACGGGACAGTCGCATGACATCTTCGATAATGCGATTCACCCGCTGAGTTTGATTGTAGATGATTTTTGAGAGTTCAGCATTACCGCTGCTAATCTCCGTATCTTCCATCAAAAGTTCGCTGGCTTGGCTAATCGCCCCCAAAGGATTTCTAATCTCATGAGCGATACTGGCGGATAATTGTCCTAAGCTTGCCAATTTTAATTGCTGGGCGTGGCTTTCTTCACGGCTCACATCTTCTAAAATCAACAACTGCCCATGCTCCGGTAGGCGTTTTTTATGGATACGTACGGATTTGGCAGGTTGGTCTTTTTGTTGAGGTAGGGTCAAAGTGAAAAAACCGTTGTCTTTTTCGTATTGATACCAATCCATTAACTCTTTATGATTTTTTGCAATCTGACGCTCAATCTCAAACGTATAAGCGATGGGTGTGGCGTTAATATTCGGTGGTGGCAGTCTGAGTAATTCTTGGGCGGTTTGATTGATAATCAAAAGCCTACCCGTTCTACCAATCACAATAACACCACTGACGATATTTTTAATAACTTCTTGATTAATGGCATTTAGGCGTTTAATTTCCTTGGCGTTATTATAAGCCATATATTCTGCCACGGCCAATCTTTGGGAAATCGACCAGCTTAAAAATCCCACGGCAAATAAACTCACCGACAGCATTAACGCATCTGAGACACTTAGAAATCCAACTTTATTGGTAAATGTAAATAGCAGCTGCTGAAAAATCAAAGATAAAATGGCAATCAGCGTAATGCTTATCGCATGAGCAAGTCTTAACATCATAAAACTTGCCGCCGTTGCCACCATATAAAGCAAGACAATCTGCAAATCTTTCACCGTCCCACTATAAAGTAGCACGGTTAAAATCATCATATCTAAAATAAAACCAATCAAAAGTTGGCGGCGGATTTGATGTCGCCAAAAAAACAACACCAAAAATAAGGTTGTGCCAAACGCCAAATAAATTCCAAGCACGACGTATTCAACTTCTGAAGAAAGAAGATTCGGTGCAGGCATCGCCCCTATCTTAATGGCTTCATTGGCGGTATAATTGGTTAAAATTAAAAATACCGCCACCAAAAGTCGATAAGCGCCATAAATTAAGCCGATTTGATAAACTTTAATTTCCGACGCCAAAGTTTCACTAGAAACCTGAGCAACAGAAAACCAAACACGTCGGGCAATTCTAGATAGGCGTAATTTGATGGATTTTTTATTGTCTTTTTGAGCCATGGCGATAACAAATAAATAAAAAGTTAATTCGGCGAAATCAGTCCATGACGCATGGCAAGATGCGTCAGTTTCACATCGCTGTCCACGCCCAATTTCTCAAAAACCCGATAACGATAGGTGTTCACCGTTTTGGTACTAACAAACAGCACATCGGCAATCTCTTGCGTGCTTTTACAATCCACAACCATCATCGCCACCTGTTTTTCTCGCTCGCTGAGTAGGTCAAAGGGCGAAGCGGCATTGTCAGACAGCACCACAGAGGCAAGCTCTGCCGCCACATCGCTACTAAAATATTTGCCACCTGCGTGGACTTTTTTGATGGCAGTAATCATCTCTATCAAAGGCGTGCCTTTTGTGATATAGCCATGCACGCCCGCCTTTAACAGCATGGACGGGTAGGGCTCACTGGCAAGACTAGACACTGCCAAAACCTTTACATCGCCAAGCTGAATGATTTTTTTAGTGGCATCGACACCGCTCATATTCGGCATATTCACATCTAATAGCACCACATCAGGCATCAGTCTACGCACCTCACTGATGGCACTCATGCCACACGCCGCCTCGCCGACAACCTCAATGTCGGCATCATCTTCTAGCATACGCACAATGCCCATTCTTACTAAATCGTGGTCATCTGCTACCAGTACACGAATCGTCATTTTCCCCCCTTTGGGTGGCTTCGCCCGCGCAGTTTATGGATTAAAAAATCGTACTATACCCAATTCTTAGCCAATTGTAAAAAATAATTACAAAAAACAACACTTGGCTGAAAATTTGGCGTTAATTCTTAAAAAAATCCGAGAAATTTCGTCAACTTTGGTGAGATTGCTTGATTGTCTTACGGGATTTTTGCTTGGCTTTGCTAAAAACTTACTTATTTGTATAAAAAAGCTTGTACAGCCCAAAAAGTGAACGTTTTTACGAAAAAAGCTTAAATTTTTGTGCTATAATTTTCAATGTTAGGTCTTGCCTGCTTAAGTTTGGTAGGGCAGTTGGTGGCGTCAGTCATCGACACAGACACCCACGAGGGTGGTATTCGATTGGGTGGTCTTACCCGTTAGCATGATTAAGGAAAAAAGATGAAATTAGCCAAACTTAGCACGGCGTTATTATCTGTTGCCAGTCTTGTAGTAACAACGCACGCTCATGCATTTTTAACCGATACCAGCAACCAGCGTGTTATCATGATTGGTAAGGGGGGCGCAGAAAATATGCAAGCGGTCAGCGTCCCTGCCATTAACGTCAGTGAAACACGTACCGTGGTCGGCACAACCACCGCTCAGCCCCAAGGTCAAGAGCAAAACACCTACTTGCAACCTTATGTCTACACCCAACCAACTCAAAGCCCTCAACCCACTTACAGTAACACCTATACAGGCTATAACGGCAATTACAACAACCAATTTGATCGCCTAGCTGTCACCACCAATTCAGCGGCTGTGGCGGTTGTTGATATGCAGACAGGGCAGGTGATTTATGATAAAAATATCGACAGCACTCGCTCCATTGCCTCGGTCACTAAAATGATGACTGCGATGGTGGTCCTAGATTCTAATCAAGATTTGCGTGATGAAATTACCATCTCAAGTTCAGACTTGGTTGGTGCAAAACAAGCCAGTACACGTTTGCGTGCGGGAGACCGTCTAAGTCGTTCTGAATTTTTGTTAATGATGCTAATGAAGTCAGAAAACCCTGCCGCAAAAGCTTTAGCAAGCAATTATTTCGGCGGTTATAGCGGATTTATCAATGCAATGAACCAAAAAGCCCAAAGTTTAGGCATGTATCAAACTCGCTTTAGTGACGCCTCAGGTCTTGACCCAAGAAACGTCTCTTCTGCCAATGATTTGGTAAAAATGATGCGAGAAATCGCCACGAACCCACGCTACCAAACCATCAGAAACTTCTCAACTACTCCAAGCTATGATTTTTATATCACCAACTATTCCTCGGGTTCACGTACTTATAGTGCCGCCAATACCAGCTCGCTTGTACGCTCAGGCACGTACCCCTTAGGTGCGTCGAAAACAGGCTTTATCCGTGAAGCAGGCTACTGCGTGGTGATGGAGGCTCACGTGAATGGTCGCCCCTCTATTATTGTTCTCTTGGGTGCAAGTGCTTCTCAAAACCGTTGGCGTGATGCAGAAACCATTTTGGGTCAGTTGGCTTATCGCTAATCTGACATAATCCATCGAAACCGATGAGCACTCATCGGTTTTTTATATTTGCCCTTTATTGCATTTCCAATTTTTATAGGTATTATTTATCCATTTTATATTGATAAAAGCTGTGTTAAAATAGAACTTCGTTGAATAAGGACGGGTTTGAATGACCCTGATGAAGCTTCTATTTGTTTGATTTTTGGAGAAATTATGTCTACCTCTGCCATCACTCCCATGCATGCACTAAACCTAAAAGACAAAATTGTCCTAATCCGTGCCGACTTAAATGTTCCCATTAAAGATGGCAAAGTAGCCAGCGATATCCGCATTCAAGCCTCCATTCCCACCATTAAATCCGCCTTAGCACAGGGCGCAGGTGTCATCATTAGCTCACACCTAGGGCGTCCCACTGAAGGTGAATATGAAGAAAAATACAGCCTAAACCCTGTGGCGGATTATTTGACAGACGCCTTGGGTCAAGCGGTGATTTTTAGCCAAGATTATTTAGAAAATGGATTGTCCATCAAGACGGGCGATGTAGCGATTTTAGAAAACGTACGTTTTAATATCGGCGAAAAGAAAAACTCTGCTGAGCTTTCCAAGCACTACGCCAATCTGTGTGACGTATTCGTAATGGATGCTTTTGGCACAGCTCACCGCGCTCAAGCCTCCACCGAGGGCGTCATTCGTGCTTGTAAAGAGATGGGCAAGCCTGTCTGTGCAGGGCTTTTATTGACTGCTGAGCTGGAGGCGCTTGGGCGTGCATTGGATAAGCCTGCCAAACCTGTACTTGCCATTGTGGGCGGCTCAAAAGTCTCTACCAAGCTGGACGTTTTGCATAGTTTGTCCGATATTTGTGATGAAATTATCGTAGGCGGTGGCATTGCTAATACTTTTCTTGCTGCCAGCGGCGTAAATATCGGTGCGTCTTTGTACGAACCTGAACTGGTAGAGACCGCCAAAGACATTATGCAAAAAGTAAACATTTTACTGCCCAGCCGTGTCGTTGTCGCCAAAAAAAGCAGTATCAACTTCGAGGATTTTTTGGGCTCGCTTGCCAAAGCAGACGCCATCGAAAAATCCGTCTCTGACATTCTTGATGATGAAATGATTTTAGATGTGGCAGAAGACAGTGCCAAACTTCTGGCGGAGGCTGCCTTAAGAGCGAAAACCATTCTTTGGAACGGACCTGTCGGTGTTTTTGAGGTGGATAAATTTGGCAAAGGCACACAAATCCTATCTGAAGCGATTGCCAAAAGCGAAGGCTTTAGCATCGCAGGGGGTGGGGACACCTTGGCGGCGATTGACAAATATGACGTCGCCGATAAAGTTGACTATCTGTCTACAGGGGGCGGTGCATTTTTGGAATTCGTAGAAGGCAAAGAGCTACCCGCCATTAAAGCCTTGAGTGAATAATCCATTCATAAATTACCAAAAAGTAAAAGCATATAGGGCTTTTTGTTAATAATCGTGAAAAGCTGTTTTTTTTCACTAACAAAGGCTTGTTATTTTACTGGCGAATGGCTAAAATGATATTGTTTTATAATATCTATTTTTGGAGCACCTTATGAAAAAACACCTATGGGGCATTATGGCGGTGTCAGCTGTTTTGGCTTTGACCGCTTGCAGCCAGCAAACCCAAGAAAAAGCCGCAGAAACTGCTGAATCTGTAAAAACAGATGTCGCTGCCACGACGGAACAGGTTGCCGCTGAAGCAGAAGCTGCCGCTCAAAGCGTTGGCGAAGCCGCCAGCAATGCGGTTGACAGTGCTGAAGCTGCAGCAACAGAAGCGGTAGAAGCTGCCACTACCACCATCGAGGGTACAACTGCCGAAAACTCTGAGGCGACAGACGCCCCTGCAGAAGCCACTACAGGCGAAACAGCTGAAGCAAAAGCAGGCGAAAATCAGCAGTACTAAGCTTTTTTAGGCGATACTTACCAAGCTTAAGCCAGTTTTATAACTGGCTTTTCTTATTTAAATAACGCCTTAATACAAATAAAACCAACCCCCTAATGAGCTAAAAACACAGTCAATACCCACACCAGAATTCAACCAAAATCAGAACTTGGCATAGCAAAATCAGATGAATTTTGTTATAATATTTAAAGCTTAGCGTTTATTTTATTCATTTATATCAAGGAAACATTATGGCTCTTATCTCTCTTCGCCAACTTCTTGACCACGCAGGCGAACACGCTTATGGCGTTCCTGCCTTTAATGTCAATAACCTAGAACAAATGCGTGCCATTATGATGGCAGCCGACAAAACCGACTCACCTGTTATTGTTCAGGCATCGGCTGGTGCTCGTAAATACGCAGGTGCACCATTTTTGCGTCATTTGATTTTGTCCGCCATTGAAGAATGGCCACACATTCCTGTGGTAATGCACCAAGACCACGGCACAAGCCCTGCCGTGTGCCAGCGTTCTATTCAGCTTGGTTTTAGCTCGGTAATGATGGACGGCTCATTGCTGGAAGACGGCAAAACCCCTGCCGATTATGACTACAATGTCGGCGTAACCCGTGAAGTGGTCAAAATGGCTCACGCTTGCGGTGTGTCTGTGGAAGGCGAAATCGGCTGTTTGGGCAGTTTAGAGACAGGTATGGCAGGCGAAGAAGATGGTGTGGGTGCAGAAGGCGTGCTTGACCACAGCCAGCTTTTGACTTCGGTAGAAGAAGCTAAGTCATTTGTGGCGGACACCAATGTGGATGCACTCGCCATCGCCGTTGGTACTTCGCACGGGGCGTATAAGTTCACTCGTCCACCGACTGGCGACATTTTGGCGATTGACCGTATCAAAGAAATCCACCAAGCCTTGCCAAACACTCATCTTGTCATGCACGGTTCTAGCTCTGTGCCACAAGAATGGCTACAAATCATCAACGAAAATGGCGGTCAAATTAGCGAAACTTATGGCGTACCAGTAGAGCAGCTTGTGGACGCCATCAAACACGGCGTACGCAAAATCAACATTGACACCGATTTACGCCTAGCAAGCACAGGGGCAATTCGCAAATTCTTAAACGAACACCCAGCCGAATTTGACCCAAGAAAATATCTACAAGCTAGCATTAAAGCAATGCAAGAAATTTGCGTAGCGCGTTATGAAGCCTTTGGTACAGCAGGTAATGCCAGCAAAATCCGCCCAATTTCATTAGAAAATATGGTTGGTTATTATAAATAATCAGGCGTTAAACAATCAAGCATTGTGATGTAAGGTGTGTATCACGCATCGATTTGGGGAAAGCTCTAAATTGGTGCGTGATACACACCTTACTATTTTTTTAAGGAAAATCAATATGATAGCTATTTTACAAGGCGAAATTTGCCATTTGTCCGCCCCCAATGCCACCATTATGACCGCAAATGGCGTGGGTTATGAAGTAGAATTGCCTTTATCGTCTTTTGTTCAGTTAAGACTTAATGACACCGCAACGATTTGGACGCATTTGGTGGTGCGAGAAGACGCCCAAGTGTTGTGCGGATTTATTCATCGCCACGACAGAGATGCATTTAGAAAACTCATAAAAATCAATGGGGTAGGGGCAAAAATGGCATTGGCAATGCTCTCAAACCTATCGGCAAGCGAAATTAACCACGCCATTGAAACAGGCAATGAGCTGACCTTAACCCGCATTCCAGGTGTGGGCAAAAAAACCGCCCAACGCTTAATCATTGAATTAAAAGGCAAATTAAACGAATTTGTGGGCGATGTCAATCCATTGGCGGATAATTTTGATGGCACATTATTTGAAAGCGTTGCCCCTAACGAAATGGCGATTTTGGCGGAAGTAGAAAGTGCGTTGTTGTCGCTGGGTTATAAAGAAAAAGAAGCCCAAACCGCCATCAAGTCGGCAAGAACTGAACTTGATGACTTAAGCGTGCAGACCCTACTAAAAGCCACTTTACAAAAGCTATCTCGCTTTTAGGTGTCACCTAGGTATCTACTGCTAGCATTTCTACCAAAGCCTGAGCACTGGCAGAGCGGGTGAGATTAGGGTTTGTGACCATACCAAGATGTCTTTGTAGCTCAACCTCTTCTTTCATTTCAATCTTTACTAGGTCTTGGTTAATCAGAGTCTGGGGCAAAACCGACCAGCCAAGCCCCACAGAGACAAGCATACGAATGGACTCCAAAGGATTCGTATTCATGGTAGCATAAGGGCGTAGATTGTGCTTGGCGAACTCTGCTAGGGTGATTTGACTGGTAAAGGTGTTCGCCGCAGGTAAGATGGCGGGGTAGTGTGCCAGCGTGGCAAGTGTGACATTGGTTTTTTGGGCAAGCGGACTTAACGCACCTGTCACAAAATACAGCGGGTCGCTCCATAGGGTATGATAATTTAATCGCCTATCAAAGGTGGGCGGCAGGGTTAAAAACGCCAATGCCACATCGCCATCAAGCACCGCCTTGTGCGCTTCTTCACTGTCTAAAAAATGCACTTCAAGCTGCACCGTCGGGTAATTTTGAACAAAGCGTTTTAGGACGCCTGACAAATGGTGCAATCCAATATGGTGACTTGTACCGATGACAAGGCGACCTGTGGCGACTTCTTGGTTATGCTGCAACGTTGCCTTGCAAGTCTCATAATCATCAATCCAACGCTTAGCATGGGGCAGAAGCTGATGCGCTGACTCAGTGGGAATGATGCCTCGCCCGATGGTATCAAACAGCACCACGCCAAATTCATCTTCTAAATTTTTAATACGTTTAGAGACGGCAGGCTGCGTAATGTACAGTTTTTCTGCCGCTCCTGAAATGCTGCCCGTTTGCATGACAGTGGCAAAGGTGATAAGATTAGTGGTATTCATAAAAAAGTTTTACCAAAAGCAAAAGCTTTATTTTAATAAAAAAAAGTTGGGAAATAAATAGCTTTTGATAAAATTACTTAAAATCTTTACATAAAGACGCAAAAAAATCCCAAATCAGGGGAGATTTGGGATATAAAGGGTGTTTAAAACGCTTTTAAAAATGGCGCAGCGGACGGGGCTCGAACCCGCGACCCCCGGCGTGACAGGCC
>JAUNEE010000083.1 GCA_030525705.1 Moraxella sp. | reverse complement strand
TTAACATCATCTGGGCAAATTTACGCCCTGCATCGCTGGCAAAAAATTCGTCCGCTTCTTTGATGTCGTCATCACTTAAAATACCCTTGACATACGGTTCAAGTGTTTCAAGATAATTTGGATTGCCCTCCAAGCTTAATAGACAGGCATTTTGTTCTGGGCTTAATTGAAATTCAGATTTAATATCCTTAACCACCGACGCACGATTGGCATTGACCATAAAATCCATATAAGGACTTTGGATAATCAGTTTGTCAATTTCAGCAGGCATTGCCCCTGTGTCGGTTTTGGTCTCGGAAGCGGTCTCGGTTTTGGTTTCTGTGGCGATTTCGGTTTTGACTTCTTGTGTTGTCTCGCTAGGTTTATCGCCACCACAAGCGGTTAAAGTCAATAACATCGCCAAAGAAATGGCGGTTAAATTAAACAATTTCATATCAAACTCTCAAATAAAAAATTAAAACCCTAGCATAACACAAAAAAATCAAAAAAAAAAAACGATTTTTACAAAAAAATCACCCTATTTTTATGATAAAATTTCTATAAATTTAAAAAATCCTGTAATTATGCCAAAAAATACCCCCAAGCCTCCCGCCTACCAACGCATCAAATCCACCATCTTAGCCAATATCCATTCAGGCGAGTGGACGGCAGGTTCTGCCATTCCCACCGAAATGGAGCTGACCCAAGCCTTTGGCGTGTCTCGTATGACCGTCAATCGTGCCTTAAAAGAGCTGACGGACGAGCGGGTACTAGAACGCCGTCAAGGCTCAGGGACTTTTGTTGCTCAGGCGAAGTTTAACCACACTTTTGTGGAAATCAGAAACATCGCCGAAGACATCAAAGGAGCAGGTAAACGGTATAAAGCGGTGGTTTTGGACAAAAAAACCTTTGATTTTAAAGACTTAGAAAAAGACATCGCCAGTCGCTTTAGCGACAAGCCAAAGGCGGTGCATTTTGTGGCGATTGTCCATTTTTCTGATGACACGCCTTTACAGATGGAAGAACGCTGGGTGTCAGCCGAGCTATTGCCCGACTTTTTGGCAGAAGATTTTACCACAACCAACACCAGCGATTATCTTATCGCCCACACTCCCCTAGAGTCTGGCGAGTACAGCGTTCATGCGGAAAATCCACCCGAAAAAATCCGCCAAGTGCTAAGCATGAATGACCACGAACCCGCCCTACTTCTCACCCGAAAAACCCAATCCAAACAAAAAGTCGTCACCGTGGTAAAAATGTGGCATTCAGGCAAGCGTTATCAATTTTCAGGAAAACTCTAGCCAAGAAAGCTAACTTTGACATGAAAACAGTTTATCCACTTGCATTTGTGGTTGCCCTCAGCCTTCTTTTAAGTGCCTGCCCAAGCACTGACAAAAAGGACGGCAACAAACCCCCGCAGAACGCCGCCACGCATACAGACAATAAGCCCGCCAACCCATCCCCCATCAAAGCCCGCCAAGATTTGATGCACCGCTGGGGCAAGGCAACTCGTCAGCTACAAGCAATGACAAAAAACCCTGCCGAATTTGACAGGGCGACATTAACACAAAATCTTGATGAATTGGACGGCTCGCAGGCACAAATGTGGGCGTATTTTGATGGCGATGCCCTAGCGATTGACAATAAGGTTAATCGGCTCATCAAAGACAACCCAAGCGATTATCAAGCCCATATTGAGCGTTTTACCGCCGCCTTTAATGCGTTAAAAAATACCGCTTATCGCACGCCCCATCTTGATACATTAACCCCTTTGATAGAAAAGGTCAATCAAGAATGCAAGGCGTGCCATAAACACTACAAAAAGCGTGGCTAATTTCAGCGACCAAAATAATTTAAGTTAAATCAATTACTTATCCCACCAACGCATTGCCCCACTGCGGCAACACCGTCTGCATTAGCGGTTTTAATAATTTGACATTGCAAGCAAAAATAGAGCCCACGCCCATTGCATTGTCCCCACCTTTGTGGTCGGCTACCACGCCTTTGGCTTCTTTGACAATCAACTCGCCTGCACAAATATCCCAAGGCTTAATGCTCATTTCAAAATAGCCATCAAAACGCCCTGCCGCTACATAGCATAAATCAAGGGCTGCCGACCCTGTACGGCGAACTTGCCCGCCTGCCTTGCACACGGCTGATAGGGCATTAAAATGCTCGGTGGCAAAGCTGGTTCGCACGCCATCAATCATTCGCTCATAAGGGTGTCCTGTGGTAAAAAATGCCCCATTTAGCTCTTGTTTGCCAGAGACTTGCAGACGGCGTTGGTTAAGTTTTGCTCCTCTGCCACGACTGGCGGTAAACAGCTCATCTCGCACAGGGTCATAGACAACAGCGTGTTCGGTTACGCCATTTTTTTGTACGCCAATGGACACGCAAAAGTGCGGTACGCCATAGGCAAAGTTTTGTGTGCCGTCTAGTGGGTCAATGATAAAGCACCAATCGGCGTCTTTGCCCTTGCCTTCTTTTAGCCCAAACTCTTCGCCCAAATAGCTGTGATTGGGATAATTTTCTTTTAAGGTTTGAATGGTTAGCTCTTCGGCATAGCGGTCAATCTTGGTAACAAGACCGTCCAAGCCTTTAGATTCAATGCCAAGCTCAAAGCGATGGCGGTTTTCGTGGGCTTTTAAAATCTCGCCCCCCACTTTTTTGGCAGCTCGTGCCACAATGACAACCATAGGTTCCATAAAATGCTCCACAAAGGTTAAGGTTTATTAAAGAATCAGTTTACCATTTCGTCAATGGTAA
>JAUNEE010000020.1 GCA_030525705.1 Moraxella sp. | reverse complement strand
GGCATCAGGTTTTGATCCTGACATCCGTTGGTTCGAGTCCAGCTACCCCTGCCATCTTAAAAGCCAGTCGAAAGACTGGTTTTTTTATGGGCATTTTCTACCGTGACGAGCTGTTTTTTCTATTTCTACCACACAAAATCCCCCACAGCACATGAAAATCATGCTAAAATATATCAAAGCTCCTGCTTTAGTGCATTTTTTCTGATTTAGGTATAGGACCACGCAAATGTCATATTTGGCAATCTTTGGCGGAAACGCCCACCCAGAACTCGCAAAAACCGTTGCCGAACATCTACGCATACCCCTTGGTAAAGCGGACGTTTCACGTTTTTCTGATGGCGAGATTGCCGTTGAAATCAAAGAAAACGTGCGTGGCAAAGACGTCTTTATCTTACAATCCACCTGTGCCCCCACCAATGACAACCTCATGGAAATCATGGTAATGGCAGACGCCTTACGCCGCTCTAGTGCAGGGCGTATCACTGCGGTGATTCCTTACTTCGGTTATGCCCGTCAAGACCGCAGAAGTCGCTCCGCCCGTGTGCCAATCTCCGCCAAAGTGGTGGCAGATATGCTATCCATCGTGGGCATTGATCGTGTGATGACGGTGGATTTACACGCTGACCAAATCCAAGGCTTCTTTGACATTCCTGTGGACAATCTATACGGCACGCCTGTTCTCTTAAAAGACCTCACCCAACAAAATTACGAAAACCTGATGGTTGTCTCTCCTGACGTGGGTGGCGTGGTACGTGCCCGTGCCATGGCAAAATCTTTGGGCGGAGTTGACCTTGCCATCATCGACAAACGCCGTGCCAAAGCCAACGAATCTGAAGTCATGCACATCATCGGTGATGTGAATGGTCGTGATTGCGTCATTGTAGATGATATCGCAGACACAGCAGGCACGCTGTGCAAAGCCGCTGCCGCCCTAAAAGCCAACGGTGCTAGACGTGTGGTTGGCTACATCACTCACCCTGTATTCTCAGGTCCTGCCATCGATAACATTAACAACTCTGCACTAGATGAGATTGTGGTCACAGACACCATTCCTTTGTCAGACGCAGCACGTGCCTGCAGTAAAATCCGCCAAGTCTCCATCGCACCGACATTGGCAGAAAGCTTACGCCGCATCAATAACGAAGAGTCCATCAGTGCCATGTTTGAGTACGATGTCTAATCCCTCACCCATAAAAAACGCACCTACACCGAACGTTTAGGTGCGTTTTTTAAGACATAAAACGCCATGGTTCACAGCACACATACCGACTTTTCTGCCCGTCTGTTGACGTGGTTCTATCAGCACGGTCGCCATGATTTGCCATGGCAGCAGCTTCACCGCCCCACCCCAGATCCGTATCCTGTGTGGGTGTCTGAAATTATGCTCCAGCAGACGCAAGTCGCCACCGTCATCGGCTACTTTGAGCGCTTTATGGCACGCTTTCCCACGTTGGAGGCGTTGGCGAGTGCGGACACAGACGAGGTTTTAACGCACTGGGCAGGGCTTGGTTATTATGCCCGCGCTAGAAATCTGCACAAAGCCGCCCAGTCCTTAAAAGCCATCAAGGACAGCACAGGGGCATATCCTAAAACGGCAGAGGATTGGCAGGCACTGTCTGGGATTGGGCGTTCCACCGCAGGGGCGATTGTATCAATGGGACTGGGCGGCTTTGGGGTGATTTGTGATGGCAATGTCAAACGGGTGCTGGCACGCCAATTCGCCATCGCTGACGACCTAAAAAAATCCAGCACCGAAAAAACCCTATGGTCGCTTGCCACTGCCCTCACTCCAAAAGACCAGTCAGGGCATTATGCCCAAGCCATGATGGATTTGGGGGCGACTCTCTGCACCAAAAGCCGACCCGCCTGCACGCTCTGCCCCGTCTCGGACAGCTGCCAAGCCTTTCAAGCTGGCATACCCACCGCCTACCCCATAAAAACCCCAAAAACCCCCAAACCCACACACCATAGTACCGCCTTGTATTTAATACATAAAGAAAAAGCACTGTGGTTAAAACGCCCTGATGACGGGATTTGGGGTGGATTATATTGCCTGCCTTTTCTCTCAGACAGCCTGCCTGACAGCTTTGATGAACAGCTGATAAAAGACACCCTAGAAACCCTTATCCGCTCACAGCCTTGTGATGCCCTGCCTAGCATTCGCCATACGCTGACGCATTTTCACTGGCAGCTGTCTATAATGCCCATCACACTTGATGATAAAACCGCTGCCACGCTTGATGTGATGCTCAGCCATGCAAATTGCCAATTTGGGTGGTATAATAAAAAAGACGCCACTGCCCTTGCCAGACCCACCGCCATGAAAAAACTGCTTGAGGCGGCGAGTACTGCATCGATGACCGTATTTTGATTTTTTGGATATTTGCCATGATTGCCCTGCCAAAACTGCCTTTTAACATGGACGCTTTGTCGCCTTACATTAGCGGCGAAACGCTGTGTTTCATTCATCAAAAAATCATGCCCAGCTACGTGGACGCCCTGCCCACCCCGAAAAAACCCATCTCTTTTTTACATTATCTGTCTAAAATCGAAGATGGTAGCATCGGTTATCGCAGTGCCACTGAGTTATATCACCACGGCTTTTGGCTGTATCATATCAAGCCAAACGGCGGCGGACAGCCCTCTGACTTCATGCAAAACCGCATTTTGGAGGATTTTGGCAGTTTTGAGAAATTCCGCTTGGAATTTTTAAAACACATAAAGCACCCTGATACGCATTGGATTTGGCTGGCGGAACAGGCAGGAAAACTCTCCGTGGTCGCCACCAGTACCGAGGGCATTTTAAGCCTCGGTTATAAGCCGATTGCCGTGTGTAATCTTTGTACCCACGCCTATTATCTGGATTATAGAGACAGAAAAGCCGACTATGTCACTGCCTATCTTGAGCATTTGATTGACTGGCAACGTGCCGAAATGGCACTCACGGGAGCGGATTTGTGGGTGTGGCAAAGCTAACCCCAATAAACACCATTAAAAAACCGCCCCATCCTACGGGCAGTCTTTAAACTTCATGGCTGGATTATTTTTTTCTATCTGCCACAACCTTGGCAATCTCCACCAAAAGCCCACCCGCCTCGCCCAAGGCAGCCGCCGCTTCACACGCCTCTAAAAACAGCTTATCGGCATAAGCATACGCCCCGTCCACTCCTAGAAGCTTGACGTAGGTGGATTTGTCCAGTTTCTCGTCACTGCCAGCAGGCTTGCCCAGTGTGGCGGTGTCGGCAGTGACGTCTAGCACATCATCTTGCACCTGAAATGCCAAGCCCAAGGCACACGCATAAGTAGACAGCTGCACCATTTGAGTGTCGCTCGCCCCTGCACAAATCCCACCCATCAACACCGCCGCTTCAATGAGCGCGCCTGTTTTATCCTGATGGATACGCTCAAGCTCGCTTTGGGCAAGCGTTATTTTTTCGCCCAAAATGTCCAGCATTTGCCCTGTTACCATGCGTCTGGCACGCACAGAAAAACAGCCCAAAAGCTTAGCCGTCATCGCACATTCCAAAGCCAGCCCCGTCATCGGCACGCTTAAGCTCTCAAATGCCAAAGACTGCAACGCATCTCCCGCCAAAAGCGCCACGTCCTCCCCATAAACGATATGGCACGTGGGTCGCCCCCGTCTTAGGGCATCATCGTCCATGCACGGCAAATCATCATGCACCAAAGAATAGCCATGCAAAAGCTCCACCGCCATCGCCGCACGGCGTGCCATATCAAGCCCCGTCCTGTCCACACGCTCCGACAACGCAAAAAACGCCGCAAATACGAGCAAAGGACGCAGCCTTTTTCCGCCTGCCGCCATAGCGTAACGACACGCCTCACCCAATGGCTGTGGCAACGCTTTGACATCAAAGAAAGTCACCACATCTGTCTCAAATGTGGGCAAAAATCCAAGCAACGCCTCATAATTACGAACGGCAGAAACAGCAGGCGTATGAAAAGTGGCGGTCAGCATAATATCCCATCAAAAAGGCTAAAATCCCTTGCATTATACCACCCACCGCCCTAAAAATCACCGATTTGACATACTCCAGCCAAAAACCAAGAAAAAATCGATTTTTTAAAGTTTTTTTAAAAAAGTGCTTGACACCTAGGTCGAAAAGTGGTTTAATATGCACCACTTCGGCGCGATAGCTCAGTTGGTAGAGCAACGGATTGAAAATCCGTGTGTCGGCAGTTCGATCCTGCCTCACGCCACCATCTTAAAAAGCCTCTTGACTTCCCAAGGGGCTTTTTGCTGCAATAGCAATCACCTTTTTAAAAAGATAATTTGATAATTGACTGTTTTTAATAACATAAAAAGCCACGGCGTTTTTTAGGTGATGACAGTCTTTTATAGTTGTTTAACTTCAAAAGCCACCAAAACCGTTTACCCTTAAGCTATGCCTTCGGGTAAAACGTTTTTTGTTAGATTTTCAAGCTCACTTTAAGCAGAAAAAACCTAATGTGGTGCATTTTGAGTTTAATTGGCTATATATTCCACTCGGATAAATTTTAGGTGATGTGTCATTTAAAAAACACCCGCCAAAAACCGATAAATCCTTGCTAATATCACCCATAGTACATAAAAAAACAGCCACACGCAGTGACTGTTTTTTAGCAACCGATTTAAATCAAATTAGAAAGCGATGTGCGCACCCACAGTGATAGCATTGGCTTCGCTGCTTAGGTAGTTATAACCTGCTTCGATGCCGAAGTTTTGGTTCGGGGCATAACCCACGCTCACACCACCTGCCAGACTGGTTTTGTCTTCTTTGTTAGAGAAGGTGTTGTTAGTGCCAGTATCAGAGATTTTGGTATTGGCAACGCCCAGTTTACCTTTGGCATAAAATGGGGTGTTCGCTAAGTGCTGACGATAAGTACCATACGCACCGAAGCTTTTTACATCGTACTCATAACGTGCTGCGCCGATGCTGTAATCTTTCTTTTCAGAAGCTTGGTATTCAACTTCTGCACCTAGGTGTTGGTCGAAGTTATAACCGCCGTACACGCCATAGCCAGTTGATTTTGGCGCGCCTGTGACGTCCACGTCAAATTGGCTAACTTTTACGCCCACATAAGGCTGACCCACAGAAGAACCGTAGCTAACAGCAGCATTAGCAGATACAGTCATCGCCAAAGCAGCGGTGGTGGCGAAAATAGCTTTAGATAAAGTTTTCATAATGTCTCCTTAGATAATGTCGCTCAGAATGACAATCTTGTGATTGCATTTGCGATGGATGTATAGTAACAAGATATTTCTAAAAAAGTGTGCGTATTTGATAGTGCAAACGTTAAGTTATGCAAAAGCATCTTAAGATTTTCCCTGAAAACTCTGCACATTGAAAGATTTTGTTACATTTATTGCCCATTTTTAGGGAATTTCGCCTTGGCGGAAAAAATCACCGCTGTTATAGTGTCTCATTCGCCCATAACTGTGAGAAATGCCATGCCAAAAAAATCTGTGCTTATTTTTGATTTGGACGGGACGCTCATTGACAGCGTACCCGATTTGTCCGCCGCCTTAAATCTTGCCTTGGCGTCGCTTGGACTGCCGAACATCACAGAAGAAACGGTGCGATGCTTGATTGGCAAAGGGGCATATCAGCTCTGCCAAGACGCCCTTACCACCCTACAAGAACCCTTAGAAAAAACAGACGCCCTGCACGAGGCGTTCTTAAGCCACTATGCCCATCACAGTGCGGTGCATAGCCGTGCCTACGCAGGGGTGGTATCGGGGCTAAATGACTTAAGACAAAGTGGCTATACGCTGGCACTCGCCACCAATAAGCCCGAACGCTTCATTTTAGAAATTTTAAATACGTTTAATTTGGGGGAATTTTCTGTCGTGGTCGGCGGGGATAGCTTGCCCAAGAAAAAACCCGACCCTTTGCCGCTTTTGCACATTTGCCAGACACTTGGGGTGGCGACAGAGGCGGCGGTGATGATTGGCGACTCGAAACATGACATCTTGGCAGGAAAAAACGCAGGCATCACCACGCTGGCACTCAGCTACGGCTATAACCACGGAGAAGACATCAAAGACAGCGAGCCCGATGCAGTATTCGATGAGTTTTCTGCATTGGTGGCGTGTCTACTGACGCAGGCGGATTAGCGGTAGCTTAGGCTTTCCGCCAAATGTGCTGTGCTAATATGCTCACTGCCTGCCAAATCAGCCACAGTGCGTGCCACCCGTAAAATACGATGATAGCTTCTGGCGGACAGATTTAGGCGTTTTTGGGCGGCAGACAGCAGGGTTTTTTCCGCTTCGCCAAGCACAGCATGAACATCAAGCTCAGAGACGCTAAGCTCGCTGTTGGGCTTGCCTTGTCTTTTTAGAGCAATGTCACGGGCTTTTATCACCCGCTCACGCACGACGCTAGATGACTCGCCACGGCTTGCATTTTGCAAATCTTCAATAGGCAAGGCAGGCACCGTAATGTGCAAATCAATGCGGTCAAGCAGCGGCCCTGAGAGCTTGTCTTGATAGCGTGCCACCGCCTCAGGCTTACAGCTGCAACGTCCCGAGGGGTCGCCATGATAACCGCACGGGCAAGGGTTCATCGCCGCCACCAGCTGAAACTCTGCGGGAAACTCGACTTGTGAATTGGCACGGCTGATGGTAATACGCTTCGACTCAATGGGTTGCCGCAGCACCTCAAGGACTTTTCGGTCAAATTCTGGCATTTCATCTAAAAACAGCACGCCCTTATCCGCCAGCGTAATCTCCCCTGGCTTTGGGCGTGAACCACCCCCCACCAGTGCCACGCTACTGATGCTATGATGCACCTCCCGAAACGGTCTGACTCCATAGTCATACGCCTGTCCTGCCACAGAATACGTGCTGGCAACCGCCAGTGCCTCCTCGTCCGTCAAAGGCGGTAAAATACTGGGCAAACGGCTCGCCATCAAGGTCTTTCCAGAGCCAGGGACACCCTTAAATAACAAAGAATGTCCGCCCGCCGCCGCAATCTCCAAGGCACGCCTTGCATGGTGCTGACCTTTCACATCAGCCAAATCCAAAGGGTACACCGCTTCTTCTTTGGTCTCTACCGCCTCAAATACGGGCAAAAAATCCTTTTCATGAAACGCCCCCATACCGCTTTTTGCACCGCTGACCGCATCTAGATGGCGGCAGACATCTGCCAGCGTTTTCGCCCCCAGTACCGTCACGCCTGAGACTTTCGCCGCTTCTGCCGCATTCTCCAAAGGGACGATTAACGCACGCGGCAATGCATCTGCCTTGGCGGTGGTTTTTATCGCCCGTGCTACCGCCAAACTGCCCGTAACCGCCCGTAGCTCGCCATTCAACGACAGCTCACCGATAAACTCAAATCCTGCCAGCACCGACTCATCAATCTGCCCACTCGCCGCCAAAATACCGATGGAAATCGGCAAGTCCAGTCTCGCTCCCTCCTTGGGCAAATCCGCAGGCGCAAGGTTAATGGTCAAACGGCGGTTAGGAAATTCAAAGCCAGAATTTAACATGGCAGAGCGGACACGGTCCTTGCTCTCTCGCACCGCCGCCTCGGGCAAACCAACAATGGTCAAAGCAGGCAAGCCTTGCGACAAATGCACTTCCACCAGCACCTGTGGGGCGGTCAATCCCACCACCGAGCGGGTAAAAATTTGGGCGAATGACATTGGGGTATCCTTAGTGGCTAAAAATTGGCATTATACCATATTTTTAATACAAGTTAATTTTCAAAAGTTTGTCGTCCAAAAATAACTTGAATTATCCATTATAATTTGAAATAATCCTTAAAATAAATTATTAGAAATACAACTATGAGAAATACAATAAGTAATGAACAATTACGCCTTTGTCCAAATTGCCAACAACCTTGTATTAATTGGCAAAAGTTTTCCAAAAACAAAGCTTATATTTGCCAAAATTGCCACACACCCATTAAAGCAAAACCTATTTTTAGCACCATTGTCATTATTTCATTAGCAATTAGCACTGCCCCCATATTTTTATATGCAAAAACAAAGACAGATTTATTAATGGGAATTGGATTAACTTTAATCTTAATGTTGGCGGTTTATTTATTATCAGCAAAATTAAATGCCTTATTTTCCCCCTTATCTATTGATAAAAAATAATCCAAATCCGATTGTCAAACCCTTAGTTTTGGGTAAGATAATCGTAAAGTGCGTATTACGCACAATTTTAGCATTATTTTGTTTAATTGTGTATATTACGCACCTTATACCCAAAATAAAACTTGTAGTACGCTTAAAATTATTTGAGCATATCACAAATTCCCCCCAAAACCAAAATGACGAAAACCCAAAAGATTTCCGCCATTTTTATGATCCTTTATTTTAAAAAAGCCCCACAATCTCCCCACCAACCACATCAATTTTTTGGGCAGATGGGACTTTGGGAAGTCCGGGCATTTTCATAATCGCCCCACAAATCACTACCAAAAACCCCGCCCCATTGGAGAGTGTAATGTCTCGCACGGTGATGTCAAAATCGCTTGGCACGCCCAATTTTTTGGGGTCGTCTGATAGAGAATACTGCGTTTTTGCCATACAAATCGGCATTGTGTCAATGTCCACACCGTCAATGGCTCGCAGGGCGGTCAAGGCATTTTGGGCGGTCTTAGATAAAACCACGCCATTCGCCCCATAAATCCGCTGGGCAAGCGTGGCGATTTTGTCTTCCACAGGCAAATCAAGCTCATAAGAGAATTTAAATTCGCTAGAATTATCAATGACTTGTAGCACCTTATTTGCCAAATCCACACCGCCTACTCCGCCTTTTTCCCAGACTTCGCACAGAGCGACTTTTGCTCCTGCTGCTTCGCACGCTTGCACGACTTCGGTAAGCTCGGCATCGGTATCGGACACAAAGCGATTGACCGCCACCACACACGGCAAGCCAAACACTGTTTGCATATTATGGATATGTTTTAAAAGATTGGGCAAGCCGTCCTTGACCGCCTGCACATTCTCGGCTTTTAGGTCTTCTTTGGCGACACCGCCATTGTATTTTAAGGCTCTGACCGTTGCCACAATCACACAAGCACTCGGGGTCAATTCTGCCAAACGGCACTTAATGTCGCAAAACTTCTGGGCCCCCAAATCCGCCCCAAAACCTGCTTCGGTAACGACAATGTCCGCCAAATGCTGTGCCATTTTGGTTGCCACCACCGAATTACAACCGTGAGCGATGTTGGCAAACGGCCCACCGTGGACAATGGCTGGCACACCGCCCAAAGTCTGCACCAAATTGGGTTTAAAGGCGTCCTTTAATAGGGCGGTCATCGCACCCTGTGCGTTCAAATCTTTGGCAAAAATTGCTTTATTATCAAAACCATACGCTACGACAATATTGCCAAGCCGTGCCTTTAAATCGTCCAAACTGACAGCCAAACAAAAGCACGCCATTACTTCGCTTGCCACCGTGATGTCAAAGCCGTCCGTGCGTTCTACGCCGTCCACATTTTTGCCCCCTGCTTTTTTGGGAAGTCCACTGGCAATATGGCGTAATTGGCGGTCGTTCATATCCACCGCTCTTCGCCATAGTACACGAGCAGGGTCAATTTGTAGCTCATTGCCTTGATAAATGTGGTTGTCAATCATCGCCGCAAGCAAGTTATTTGCTGCAGAAATGGCGTGAAAATCGCCCGTAAAATGCAAATTGATGTCTTCCATTGGCACAACTTGGGCATAGCCACCGCCTGCCGCCCCGCCTTTGACGCCAAACACAGGTCCAAGCGATGGCTCACGCAAGGCAACCGCCACTTGTTTGCCCACCACTGCCAAAGCGTCCGCCAGCCCAATGGTAACGGTCGTTTTGCCTTCGCCTGCGGGCGTTGGGTTGATGGCGGTAACTAGGATAAGTTTGCCGTTTTTGTTTGGTGTGTGGGTAAGAACGCTTGGGTCAATCTTGGCTTTGGTGCGTCCATAAGGGATTAAAAAGTCATCGCCAATCCCGATTTTTTGGGCAATCTCGGACATTGGGCGAAGGGTGGCGGATTTGGCGATTTGTTCATCGGTTAGGTGGGTCATAAATTATCCTTATAAAAATTATGGTTTTGGGTATTATAACAGATTTTTTATAAAAAATGGAGAACCCCCATTCACATACCGTTGCCAATTTTCGCCCAACTTATCCAAAATCGCCCCAAAATTTGTTACAATACCCAAAATCCATTAGGATAACACGATGCCCTCCGTATCTTTGCTGCGAACTTTGCCATTTTTACTTCTACCGCCGTTATTTTGGGCGGGCAATTTTGTGGTGGGCAAAGCCGTTGCCGATGATGTGCCGCCTTTTTCGTTGGCGTTTTTGCGGTGGATTGTGGTGTTTTTGGTGATTTTGCCATTTGCGTGGCGGTTTTTAAAACGAGATACCGCCTTGTACCGTCAGTATTGGCAACGCATTTTGGCGACAGGCGTGGTGGGTGTAACGGCGTTTAATGCCTTGATTTATAAGGGTTTGCACGACACAACCACCACCAATGCCCTACTGTTAAACTCCTGCATTCCTATTTTGATTATCTTGTTTGGCTTTGTGTTTTATCGCCAAAAAATTAATACAAAACAATCACTTGGCTTAATGATTTCAATGCTTGGCGTACTGGCGATTGTTTTGCAAGGCGAGTTTGGGCGACTGCTGTCGCTGTCATTTAATGTGGGCGATGTGTGGGTGTTTTTGGCGATGGCGTGCTGGGCATTTTATACGATTTGGACAAAGGCGTTCCCGAGCGAATTAAACAAAATCGGCTTGACCGCCATTCAAATGCTGATTGCCATAGTTGTGCTGTTGCCTTTGTTTATTTGGGAGATGATGTCAGGGCAAGTCATTGATTTTCATCAAAAATCCATCTTGGGGCTTGCTTATATTGGCATTTTTCCGTCCGTGATTGCCTATGTGTTGTATGTGCTTGCCGTAGAAAAAGTGGGGGCGGTTAAAGCGGGACTATCCATTCATCTGATTCCTGTGTTTGGCGTGGCGTTGTCGGTGGGGCTGCTGGGCGAGCGGTTTTATGCCTTTCACGCGGTGGGGATTTTACTGATTGTGGCGGGGCTTATTTTGTGTCATCAAAGGTAGATTTTTGAAATGCGTTCATTTCACTTTGTGCCAACGCATAGACAAAGGCTTGCACCATTTCGCCATTTTCCAAATAAGCCCTAATAATAATTCTATCATAGCCATCACCCTCAAATTCATCAAGCCTATCCCAATGATTTTGTAATTCTGGGGAAGTAAAAATAAAGCCGTCAATTCGTTGTCCATTGGCATTGGGAATTAGAGCAGGATAGCCCAAAGACGCACCCCAGCCGTTTGGCAACAAATCGCCAAATGTGTGGGCGGATTGCCATTCGCCATTGGGGATTGGGGTCATTATATGATGATTGGGGCGATTGGGGGCAAGGGTGCCATAGATGAATAAAAAATTTGGGTTCATATATTTTAATTCTTTTGATCAACTTGGCAAGCCAAGCCATTTTAATGGTATCTCATTAAATAAATAATGACAATTCACAGAATGAATGTAATTTAATGTATCTTTATAAACGGGGTTCTTAAACCAATCATTTAATACATACACATACTCCACTCGCCAGCCCAAATGATAAACAAGTTTGGTATATTGTTTTCTCTTAAAATCACAAGTTTGTAATTTTTCATCAACAGAACCTGCCACTTGTTGAAATTTAATTTCAATAATAAAAAGCGTATCTCGGACAACAACAAATAAGGCATTATCAGGCTCTAAGCGTTTAGATAAATAATCTCTCCAATCCACATTATAAGGTGCTTGTGCTAAAAATCGGTAAAACTCTTGCTTTTTAAAACAATAAGCCAACTTCTCATTATTGAACCAAACTTCGTAGCCCGTATTATTTTCAGATAACTTTAATTCATATCCATCAATTTTCTCAAATAATTGCCTCAAATCGGTTCTGCTTTCAAATGCTAAGCCTGTTTTGGTATTTGCCCCACCTATACCGCCTGTTATCATTGTCCAACTCCATAAATTGCCAATATCTCACCAACCTTAACACGACTTTCACCTTTGGCAGAAATATTTCTTTGCACCAAAATGTTTTTAATTTTTGCCCCTTGATACAGTTCATAAACCAATGGCGTATCGTGATTGGAAATTAAAATGCGATTTGTTTGTGTGTGTTTTTGCTGTGCCAAAATTGCCAAACGATTTTGATCGGATAAATCAAAACCATTTTTGGCATAATCAGTAAAATTTGCTGTATCGCTTAAAGGCAAATATGGCGGATCGCAATAAATCACATCGTCAGAACTTATTTTATCAAACATCAAGGCAAAATCCCCACAAAAAAATTGCATTCTGTCCGACTTTTTTATAAAATTTATCATTTCATTTTTTGGAAAATAAGGCGATTTATATCTTCCAAAAGGCACATTGAATTTTCCGCTTTTATTATAACGACAAAGCCCATTAAAAGCATGGCGATTTAGGTAAATAAACAGAGCGGATTTTTCAACAATATTTTGCGTAGAATTAAATAATTCCCTTAATTCATAAAATTGACTTTCGGTATTATAATTTTCATTAAAAAATGATTGAGCATAATCAATGAATTCATAGCGTTCTTGCTTTAAGGTTTGATACAAATTAATTAAGTCTGCATTACTGTCATTTAAATAATATTCATCAAATTCCAAAAACAAAGACACGCTTGCCGAACCCACAAAAGGCTCAATCAATCGCTGATTGTTATTGGGCAAATGACTGGCGATAAAGGGTGCAAGTTTGTGCTTGCCCCCTGCCCACTTCAAAAAAGGCTTGCTCATTCAACCCTTAATCCGCTCAATATTCACACCAAGCCCACGCAGTTTTTCTTCCACATTTTCATAACCCCTATCAATATGATAAATGCGGTCAATCACGCTTTGCCCTTTGGCAACTGCCGCCGCCATCACCAAAGACATAGACGCTCTAAGGTCAGTCGCCATCACAGGAGCGGCGGTAAAACCCTCCACGCCCGTGATAATGGCGGTATGTCCATCAATGCGAATGTCCGCCCCAAGCCTTTGTAACTCGGGGGCGTGCATAAAGCGGTTTTCAAAAATGTTTTCAATAATCGTACTCGTGCCGTCCGCAAGGCAACAAATCGCCATCAGCTGTGCCTGCATATCGGTCGGAAAGCCAGGGTGGGGCTGGGTTCTAATGTCCACCGCCTTTGGTCTGCCCGTCATTGCGACACGAATCCAGTCATCGCCTGTCGTTACAGTCGCTCCCATTGCTTCAAATTTCTTTAAGACAGGGTGCAAGTCGTGTGCCGAAGTATTTTTGGCAAGCACATCGCCACCGCTCATCAACGCCCCTGCAAGGTAGGAACCTGTTTCAATGCGGTCAGGAATCACGCTATACTCACAGCCGTGAAGTTTTTCCACGCCTGTGATACACATTGTGGTTGTACCAATGCCGTCAATTTTTGCCCCCATTTTGACCAGCATATTCGCCAAATCCACCACTTCGGGTTCGGTCGCACAGTTTTCCAAAGTGGTAACACCGTCCGCCAACGCCGCCGCCATAATGGTGTTTTCGGTACCGCCCACCGTTACCATATCAAAGCTAAAATCACAGCCCTTTAATTTACCGCCTGTTGGGGCGGTTGCCTTGACATAGCCATTTTCTACGACAATGGTCGCCCCCATTGCTTCTAGGGCTTTTAAATGCTGGTCCACAGGGCGAGAGCCAATCGCACACCCCCCCGGTAAGGAGACTTCCGCTTGCCCAAATCGTGCCAAGAGTGGACCTAGCACAAGGATAGACGCACGCATGGTTTTAACGAGTTCATAGGGGGCGAAATATTTTTCTACCGAACTTGCGTCCGCTGTGACAGTACTGCCCTCTTTTCTAATTTTAATGCCCATGCCCTCAATCAAATCAATCAAGGTGCTGACATCTTTTAGGCTTGGCACGTTATGTAGCGTGCTTGGGGTTTCAGGCAAAATTAAAGCAGCCAACAGCGGCAGGGCAGCATTTTTACTACCAGAAATCAAAACCTCACCAGCGATACGGCTACCGCCTGTAATTAAAAATTTATCCATGAATCATCTCATAAAATGGAACAGAGTGAACGACAAAAACAAGAAAGTTCCACCGTGGGAACTCTTGCCGAAAACACCCAATCTCTTTTGTTAAATTTTACCAAAAATACACCAAGCCAAAAACACGCCTTAAGCCCCTTGACGGGCAGCATATTCTTCTGGAGTTAGGGCATGAATGGTCAAAGCGTGAATGACCCCGCTTGCGATATAGGCATTAAAAATGGCATAAATCGACTGCTGTCTTTGAACTAGGCGTTTGCCGTTAAAGCCATCATCAACAATTAGCACCTCAAACTTATTGCCGTTACTGACCGCATCAATGGCGGTAGCATTAGGAAAGTGCGTTGATAGCAGATCTTTTGCCCCTTGGGCGTCTAAATTACTCATAAATGATCCTTAGGTTAAGGGCTGGCAGTGCCTTGATAGCGTCTGACGTAGCTACTTTGTGGATTATTGACAATCGGAGCGACTGCCGCCGCAGGGGTTAATACATTCGTGCCAGCTTGCGGGTAGTTGCCTAGCGGATAGTTACTTGGCTGATAGGTGGATTGTTTGTTCGGATAAGTTACATCATAGGTCATCACACCGCCTGTACCACCCACCACACCACACGGCCATGTCTGCTGCGGCGTCACCGCCATAGGCAGGGAGGTCGGGGTGACGGCATTGCTAAACACGCCTGCAAATGACACGAAGCCCAAAATCCCGTCCGTGTCTTTGGCAAGGTTATTGATTGTGTTTACTTGTTCGCTGGTTAATGCACCCATCAAATACGCCAAATCATCACGCACCACCAGATTATACTGAGCAGGACGGATGCCATAGCTGAGCATTTTGCCCACCAGCTTGGTTTTTAGGTAGTTTTCATGCAAGGTGTGGCTTTGACTCTTTGGCTCTGACAATACCTTTAGGCGGTTATAGACCTGCGTGACTTCACGCACAGACTCCGCCATGCGTGCTACCGCCTCGCACGCCTCACGGCTTGGCACTTCGCCTGTCAACAACACCTCACCCCGATAGGCATTCGCTGCCACACGGTAGTCATTGGAGGTCAAACCTGCCACGCCCTCTAGGCTATTTAAAATCTGCCGTTCAATGGTCATATCCGTAAACCGCTCGCCCAGTCCTCGTGTGGTGGACTCGGTTTGCCCTGTCACAGGGTTGATGGTCTTGGCTGCACAGCCCGCCAGCAGCATCGCCACGCCAAGCACAAGCACTTTTTTCATAAATCACCTATTTCCATTTAAATTTTTCCAAGTCGCCAGCATTTTAGCTTAAAAATGCCGCTTGTATCCAATTATACTGCACGCCCGTTGGCAAAATATCGAACGCCAACACATCAAATCGCACATCACAATGCTCATACTGGGCATTTTCCATCAAAAAATGCTGCATGGTGGCAATGAGTCTTTTTTGTTTGGCACGTGTCACCGTCTCAGCGGCAGAGGAAAACTGGCTATGTTTTCTGGCACGCACCTCAACACAAATCAAAGTCTCATAGGATTTACCAGTTGCTAGCGTTTTTCGTTGGTAAGCAATAATATCAATCTCGCCCACCCTTGGCACGCTGTAATTTTTTTTAACAAGACTTAAGCCCTGCGTCTCTAAAAATGCCGCCGCCACACGTTCATAATTATCGCCTACAGTCTTGGTGGGTTCTTTTACGGCTGTGCTATGATTAAACAAATCATCTTGCATATTTATCCGCCCACCCAAAAAAACCACACCGAACTTTTTTAAAAGCCTAGGATAACAAATTTTACACTATTTTTAAATGCCACAATCCGCTAAAATATGCATTTATTGATATTTTAAACTTGTTTATAAGACCTTTTAACATGAAATTACATTTGCTTGCTGTGGGCAGTAAAATGCCCGCATGGGTGCAGACAGGCTTTGATGAATATCATAAACGCATTTTGCCGATGATACATACGCAGCTTGTGGAGCTGCCTGCCGCCCGTCGCCAAAAAAACCCCTCGCCTGCTGACATCGAAAAATACAAAGCCCAAGAAGCCGCCGCCCTCTTAAACGCCAAAAAAGGCACGCTGTGGGTTTTGGACGTCCGTGGCAAAATGCTCTCCACAGAACAGCTTGCCGAAAAACTCGGTACCGCCATGAGTGAGGGCAAGGACATTAGCCTTGTCATCGGTGGTGCGGACGGCGTCAGTGCTGAGGTGCTACAGGCGGCGGATTTTCGCTGGTCGCTGTCGGACTTAACCCTGCCTCACCCCTTGGTGCGTGTCGTACTCATGGAGCAGCTCTACCGTGCCATGAGTATCCTAAATAACCACCCCTACCACCGAGGCGAATAACCCAACAAAAACACCCAATAAACCAAAGCCCAGCCCCGCCAAAATCACACACAAAGGGCAAATCACGGCACAGACTAAGCCAAGCAACCTAGCTTGCCCTTGATATCATAAAGCCAAGTCTGAACCGCTTAAGGCTTAATCACCACCAACACCCGCAGGCTGTCAGGCACTAAAGACAAGGACGCCAGCGCTTCTTGCCCTTGTGCTTTTAATAAACCAAGCTCGGCAATCTCCTCGTCACGGATGTTCGGGTTGACTTTTTGGAGCTGGCTTAATCGCCCGATTTCTTTGTCAAAATAGGCTGAAAACTGGGTCTGGGCTTGGCTTGCAATCTCATCAAGCTTCGTTTTGGCAAGCTGGCTTGCCGCTTGATAGGCAGTGCTGATGGGCGTTTGACGCAGTTTTATCACTTGCAGGGCTTTTTGTTTGTCCAGTCGCTCAATGAGCGGTACAAGCTTGGCAGGACTTGCAATATCCGACAAATCACTGCCCGTCTCCGTCACCAGCAGTCTTAGATGACCGCTTGGCAAAAACGCAGGCAAATTCAGCTTTTTCGGAGCGATGGACTCAATCCTAAAATTCACCTCAAGCAAAATCACCCCCTGTGGCATGGCGGCACTTTTTAAGGTGGCGACTGTCGCATTGCCAAAGCTCGTTGCCGTCATCATCTCATAAATGCTCTGCATCAGCGGATGCTCATGCGTCATATACTGCAAATCCTCACGGGCAAGGGCGTGCTGTCTATCAAAGGTCAAGCTCATGCCATCTTCGCCCAAAGGCAAGCCCGACAGCAAAGCTTCTTGGGTTTCTGTGCCATCGATGGGGTGGATAATCCACGAGCCGTCCCTTTGGACGCTATAATCAATGTTTAAACTGTCTAAAAATCTGCCCAAAAACAGTGGCAAAAGCTCCGCACTGTCCAAGGCGTGCATGGCGTCACTGATACGCCCTGAGACTTTCGGACGGCAAGAATTATACTCTAAAAGCCTATCTCGCCCTGCTTGCAGCTCAGCTTCTAATGCTTGACGGTGGGCAGCCGCCTCACCCACAAGTTCCCCAAGTGCCGCACGGTTTTCGGGCGTATCGGGGGCTTCTAAAAGGGGTTTTAACTCAGTGATGAACGTTTCTTGCACGGTTTGGGCGGTGGGGCTAATTTGATTAAAAATATTCAACGCCCCATCATACCAATGATACAGCCGCTCCTGTGCCGTCCCCATCACGAAAGGCGTATGCAGGGTGATTTTTTCGGTTTGACCGATGCGGTCAAGACGCCCGATACGCTGTTCAAGCGTGTCAGGATTGGCAGGCAAATCAAACAACACCAAATGATGTGCAAACTGAAAATTTCTCCCCTCAGAACCAATCTCACTACAAAGCAAAATCTGCGCCCCATGCTCGTCCGCAAAATACGCCGCCGCTTGGTCACGCTCTAAAAGACTCATCTCTTCGGTGAACACCGCTGTTTTTATGCCTGCGTGCAGTCTTAGTGCCAACTCAAGGCTCTGTACCGTCGCCCCGCTTCTGGCGATAAGTAAAACTTTTTGGTGTTTTAAGCTGCCCTTTAATAATTCAATCAGCCATGGCACACGTGGGTCTTCTTCCAGCCATGAACCATCTGGTCGGTTTTCCTCGCCCCACAGCTGTTCTTTTAATTTGCCGGTGGTCTGATAACTGCCCTCCCAGCTTTTCGGCAAGGGCAAAGGATAAGGGACATTTTGTCTGCCTAAAAAGCCCTGCACGCTGTCACGGGTATTTCTAAACAGCACACGCCCTGTGCCGTGACGGTCTAACAGCTCACCGATGAGCTGATTTTTCAAATCTTCATTGTCATTGATGTCATAAATCTCATCAAATTCATGCCCCAAAACCCCCGCCAAGGCTTTGATTTGTTTTTCGCTTAAGCTCACACCATCAATGAGTGCAGTCGCCATTTGAGCGATAGCAGAAAAATCCGCCTGCTCATCAATGAACGCTTCTAAATCATCAAAACGCTCTTTATCCAAAAGTCTTAAGCGGGCAAAGTGACTCTCCACCCCAAGCTGCTCTGGTGTCGCCGTTAACAGCAAAAGCCCACGGGTACGCTCCGCCAGTGCCGCCACCAGCTCATATTTGTCATTCCCGCCTTGCTCAGCGTCCCAGTGCAAATGGTGCGCTTCGTCCACCACCAGCATATCAAAGCCTGCGGTGTACGCCTGCTCAAAAAGGTCGGCATGATCTAAAAGCAAATCAATGCCCGCAATGATGCATTGCTCCGTCAAAAACACGTTTTGGTCGGGGTTATGCTCCTTGATGGCGGCTGTCCGTACCAGGTCAAAAATCGAAAAATCCAGATTAAAGCGGCGTTTTAGCTCAATCATCCACTGGTATTGTAAGCTGTCAGGCACCAGTACTAAAACCCGCTCCGCCTTGGCAGTTAAGAGCTGATTATGCATGATAAGCCCTGCTTCGATGGTCTTACCCAGCCCCACTTCGTCCGCCAACAGCACCCGTGGACTTAAGCGTTTTCCGACTTCATGGGCGATGTACAGCTGATGGCGAATGACGTCCACCCTTGCCCCCATCATACCCCGCAGCGGGTGGCGAGTGATAAGATTGTGCATTTTTAGGGCATCGATACGCAGCTCGTACCAGTCGTGACGGTCGATACGCCCCGCCAGCAGTCGCTCCAAGGGCTTAGCAAGGTTAATATTCGCCGCAAGCCGAGTCTCCATCAAAGACTTACCGCAGGTCAAATGATACCGCACCACCCCAGAAATCCACTCCACGGACGCCACCGTGTGCGTTGCCCCGTCTTGGTCGGTGATGCTATCGCCCTCAGCGAACAACACCCGAGACAGTGCCATGGCAGACTTGGCATAAACCCGTGTTTCTTCACTTTGGGGAAATAGAACCTGCACCGACCGCTCTTCCACACCGACAATAACCCCAAGACCAAGGTTACTTTCTGTGTCTGATAGATAGCGTTGCCCAATGGCAAAGGCGTCTTGTGCGTAATTATCACTCATGTGTTACTCGTTTTAAAAAATAAATTGGCGAATCCGCCAAGAAATGCACTTATAATAGCGTTAATTTGTCATTTTTCAAGCAAAATCTACCATTTAAACGCATTTAAAAAGCCTCAAACTCGCTTGCAGACTAAAATGATTTGTGTTAGGCTTTCTTTTTTTAATTTTTTATAAATAAACTGCCGAAAAAACTTAAGCATTCATTCACACTCGCTTAAGTGCCAAGGCTTTTTATCTTAAAGTAAACTTCCTGAGAAACTCCGAAATAAGGAAAACCGTTCGCCCTGAGTCTATCGAACCGCCACTGTTTTCCGCTACCCGAAGGCATGGCTTAAGGACGAACAAAAAACCTAGTTTTGCAGGAAGTCTAGTAATTTTATCAATTTTCATAAAATGGCACCCTAATAAAGACACGCTGTCACTGTGAACAGATTTTTCCTTATTGGCAAGCCTTAGATTTAAACCCCTGACTTTAAAAACGGTTTAGCCCATGTTTTAAAATCATTGAATTTAGCCACCCTTAAAACCCAAAAACCGAACACACGTTCATTACGCCCCTGCATTTTATTTTTAAAAGGACACCCATGAAAGCTGTTTTTTTAGACACCGCCACGTTTTCCATTGATTTACCCACCCCAAATGGCATCGACACGATGGCAACTTACAAACATACACCAAACGACCCTACGATTATCATCGAGCGGTGTCAAGATTGTGACATTATCATCACCAACAAAGTCCTATTAACACGGGAAGTTTTAGAAAAACTCCCCAGCTTAAAACTCATTCACATCACCGCCACAGGGCTAAATAATGTGGACTTACAGGCGTGCAGCGAGCTTGGTATCACCGTCAAAAATGTCGCAGGATACTCTGTAGAAAGCGTGCCAGAACACACCTTTATGCTCATACTGACCGCCATGCGAGCAGGGATTTATTATCATAACCGTGTGGGCGATGACTGGACGGCAGACGGCAAGTTTTGTCTTGTGGAAATGCCGATTTTGGACTTAGCAGGCAAAACTTTAGGCATTATCGGCGCTGGCATGCTGGGCAAAAAAGTCGGGCAAATCGCCGCCGCCTTTGGCATGAATGTGCTGTATGCCGAGCGACAAGGACAAGCCCCACGAGATGAAAGCTACACCGACTTTGAGACGGTGCTAAACACAAGCGATGTATTAAGCTTGCACTGTGCATTGACAGACGAAACGCATCATTTGATTAACGAAACCACCCTGAAAAAAATGACAAAAACCCCCTTAATCGTCAATATGGCACGAGGGGCAGTCGTAAAAACCGATGACATTGTCAAAGCATTAAATGATGAGGTGATTTTAGGTTATGCCTCCGATGTCTTTGAAACCGAGCCGTTATTAGACGCTGATTTATTGGCATTAAAAACTCACCCCAGAGTGTTTTTTACCCCGCACAACGCATGGGCAAGCGAAAACGCCCAAAAGAAACTCTGGGGAATTTTATGCACGCAGGTCGATGACTTCGTCCATCACACCAAGCACGCATAATCTAAAGCACTAAAAACCCCTTCACGTCACCGCATGAAAGGGTTTTTAATTTTAAAAAAAGTACACGCCAGCACCTAAAAAGGCACGTCACTTACCCACTCCACCCACGCACCGTGCGTAGGGTGCTTTAAGCGTAATTTATGGGCGTGCAGATTTAGCCGATTTGACAAAGACAACGCCACGCCTTCTGCATAAATCGGGTCGCCGATCATCACATGACCGATATGCACGCAATGCACCCTAAGCTGATGACTACGCCCTGTGATGGGTTTTAAAGCAAGTCGTGTCACAGGGTGCGTGCTGCCGCCTGGCGTGGTACGCAGCTCATGATGCAAAATCTCATAATGCGTCAACGCCCGCTTCTTCCACGCCCTATCCACGATGTGTCTTGGCTTGGTGGTTGGTTCATAACGCACTGGCACGTCAATCACCCCTTTTTTACTGTCTACCGCCACCGTACCCATCACCACCGCTTGATATTCTTTTGTGACCATGCGGTCGATGAACTGCTTGGCGATGTGACTTTGAGCAGCTTCATGCTTAGCAAAAATAATCAACCCCGAGGTATCCATATCCAGCCGATGAATGAGCTTGATATTCGGATAAACCTTTAAAAGTCGGCTTTGTAGGCTGACTTTAAGCGTCCGCCCGTCCACACTCAAAAGCCCAAAGGGCTTATCCCCCACCCAGACATCTTCATCCTCATAGACGGTAATGCTTTTTATGAATTCTAAAAAAAATTCGGCAGGGCGGGCGGCTTCTTCGGCATTTAGCTTAGCAATGAACGCCTCAGACAGGCGGTCTTCTCGGCAGGTGGGTGCATCGTTTGGGCTTGTTTGTGGATTTGTCATGGCTTTTAAATCACTGGCAATCAAAAATAGTATTGTAACTTATTTTTAAAAATTTAACACAACCCTTTACAAAACCAACTATCATCCCCATTATGGCTTTTGCTATAATTTATGAAATCATTTTTTTATAGGAGACACTTTATGTCAATCATCAACGCAACAGACGCCACCTTTGACGCAGAAGTTTTAAACGCAGACGGTGTGGTTCTGGTCGACTTCTGGGCAACTTGGTGTGGTCCTTGCCGAGCCATCGCACCCGCACTTGAGCAGCTTGCCGAAGAATACCAAGGTCGTGCCAAAATCGTCAAAGTCGATGTCGACGCCAACCCAGAATCTGCCGCTCGTTTTGGCATTCGTAGCATTCCAACGCTGTATGTCTTTAAAAATGGCGAAGAAGTTAACTCAATGATTGGCGGACGCCCTAAATCAGAATTGGCCGCTGCCATCGACCAGCACCTCTAAACCAACCTAAAAAACCGCCAAAAACCTGTCTTTTTGGCGGTTTTTTTATTTTTTTAGCCCAAATGCACAAAAAATATTGACAAAATCCCTGCTTATCTCTAATATGTCGCTTGCTAAAACCTAGTAATCTCTTGCTGGCACACCTTTTCGTAACATACCTTTCATGTTACAGACCGCTGCCATCGCAAGACTTCCCAAAAAACCATCTCTTTTATCCATCGCCCTTTGATGGACGTCTTTTTTATTGCCCATCTTATCTTATGAATTTAACCGAACTTAAAAGAAAATCCGTTGGCGAATTGCTTGCCATTGCCCATGCCATGGGGCTTGAGAACATGGCAAGAAGCCGCAAACAAGACATTATTTTTGCTATTTTAAAAACCCACGCAAAAAACGGCGAGCCGATTTATGGCGACGGCGTTTTGGAAATTCTGCCAGATGGCTTCGGTTTTTTACGCTCATCGGAGGGGTCTTATTTAGCAGGCCCTGATGACATCTACGTCAGCCCAAGCCAAATCCGCCGTTTCAACCTACAAACAGGCGACAGCATTTCTGGCACGATTCGCCCGCCCAAAGACCAAGAACGCTACTTTGCATTATTAAAAGTTTCAGAAATCAACTTCGACACCCCCGACCGCAGCCGTCACAAGCTCATCTTTGAAAACTTAACCCCCCTGTTTCCCACCGAGCAGCTAAGGCTTGAGATTGGCAACGGTGCTACCGAAGACCTGACGGGGCGTGTGATTGACTTAATCGCCCCCATCGGTAAAGGGCAACGCTCCATCATTGTCGCCCCACCAAAAGCAGGTAAAACAGTACTGCTTCAGACCATCGCCCAGGCCATCACAAAAAACCACCCCGAGTGCTATCTTATCGTTCTGCTCATCGATGAACGCCCAGAAGAAGTCACAGAAATGCAGCGTACCGTGCGTGGCGAGGTGGTCGCAAGCACCTTCGATGAACCGCCCACCCGTCACATTCAAGTGGCTGAGATGGTCATCGAAAAAGCCAAACGCTTGGTCGAGCACAAACAAGACGTGGTGATTTTATTGGACAGCATTACCCGCCTTGCCCGTGCTTATAACACGGTCATTCCCTCAAGCGGTAAAGTGCTAACAGGCGGTGTGGACGCCAACGCCCTAGAACGCCCGAAACGCTTTTTCGGTGCGGCACGTAACATCGAAGAGGGCGGCAGTCTTACCATCATTAGCACCGCACTCATCGACACAGGCTCGAAGATGGACAGCGTGATTTTTGAGGAATTTAAAGGCACGGGCAACCAAGAAGTCATCTTGGAGCGTGAGCTTGCCGAAAGACGTGTTTTCCCCGCCATCAATCTTAAAAAATCCTCCACTCGCCGTGAAGAACGACTTTTGGACGAAGAGACGCTCCGTCGTGTTTGGATTTTAAGAAAACTCCTGCAAGCAATGGACGACACCCAAACCACGGAATTTTTATTGGAACGCCTAAAAGAATCCAAAACCAATGATGAGTTTTTTGAACAAATGAAGAAAAAAAGCTCAGAATAACCAATCAAAATAACAAATCAATCGCCCAAATGGTATTACTTTAACCACCAATTTGGGCGAAAACATGATTTGTTACACATTTTGAAAAAAAAATGATATTAAATCTTGCATTTTAAATTTAATATTATAAAATACAACCATCAACAAAGTCATAGAAGACGGCTCAGGGTAAAAGTATACCTTATGGGTCGTTTTTTTATTTACCAGTTTTTCTAGGAGAAAACTCATGCAAACTAAACTACTTGTTTCCGCTCTAGTTGCCGCCTTGGCTCTAACTGCTTGCTCTAAGCCAGCTGAACAAGCTCAAGAAGCTGCTGTTACCGCAACTGAAACTGCAAACGCTGCTGCTGACACTGCTGCTCAAGCTGTAGAAGCTGCTGGTGACACCGCTACTGAAGCTGCTGGCACTGCCGCTGAAGCAACTGCTGACGCTGCTGTAGAAGCTGCTCAAACTGCAGAAGCTGCTGCTGACGCTGCTGTACAAGCTGCTGGCGAAGCTGCTACT